>NZ_JAAGPL010000120.1:0-26489 GCF_017104785.1 Burkholderia sp. Ac-20353
TCCAGCCGGGCGCAGGCGCCTCGGGCGCCGCGGCGGCTGTCGCGGCGGCCGCCGCATCGAACGCACAGGGGGCGCAATGACGCAAACCGTTCAGGCGCAAATCGCGTACTTCGGCAAGATTCCGTCGCGCGGCGACTTCGTGAAGAGCGCGCACAATCCGCAACTGCTGCAGACGCTCGACCGCTGGATCACGCAGGCGCTCGAGCTGCTCGCCGAGGATCCGCGCTGGAAGATCGTTTACGAGGACGCAAAGCCGATGCATTTCGCGTTCCTCGGCTCGCGCAGCCGGGTCGTGATCGCCGGGCACATGGTCGCGAGCCACGACGTGTCGATGCGCCGCTTCCCGTTCCTCGGCGCGACCGCGCTCGAGGTCGAGCGGCCGGTCGCATTCCTCGCGCGCAGCCCGCTCGCGTTCGCGCGGCTGTGGTCGCGCGTCGCGCAGCAGATGCCGGCGCTGCTCGGCAAGCAGGAGCCGCCCGGCGCGCTGCAGGCGCTCGGCGACACGCAGGTGCCGATCGACGTCGGCGGCGGCCCCGGCAATCCGCACGACGGCACCTTCAACGATTTCGTCGAGCACCAGTCGCTGTACGGCCTCGAACAGATGCTGCTCGCGAGCGGCCATCCGGTGCGGCTGCGCGGCGCGATGCTTGCGCTCGGCTCGCTGCTGCGCCCGGTGATGCAGAGCGGCTCGTCGCACATCGAGCGCGGCCTCACGCTGCCGCTGCCCGTCGACCCGTTCTATCGCAGCCTGGTCGCGGCGTTCTGGCTCGAGCTGATCGCGCCGTTCGTCGCGCAGGCCGACTTCGAACTCGCGATCTTCATCGGCACGATCGCCGAACGCGAGCGGCTCGTCATCGGCTTCAACGGCGCGTCGGCGAAGACGCTCCTGAGCGTCGTCGACCCGCAGACCTACGCCGCCCACAACATCGATATCGACGATCCGGAGTGGATCGACGCACATGCGCAAAACGATCATGGGATCAGCAAGCTCGTCAGCTACCTCGACCAACCGCAACTGTCGCTGCGCGTCGCGATCGACGCGTTCCGCGAAGCGTTCATCGGAGGCTGACGGGATGGGCAACACGATTCACGCCCGCCGCACGCTCGGCGCCGCCCTCCTCTGCGCAGGCCTGCTGACTGGTCTGCTCGCCGGCCACGCGAGCTTCGCGCAGACGAGCGGCGCGACCGTCACGCCGGTCGGCAACGGCAATGTGCAGGCGACCGCGCTGCCGGCCGCAGCCGCGCCCGCGTCGCTGACGTCCGGCACCGCCGCACTGCCGAGCGCACACCCGGCCACCATCGCGTCGCCGCCGCCTGCGAACGCCGCGCCCGGCCAGGTCGTCGCCGGCGGCAAGGTGCCCGACGAGGCGACCAAGGCCGCCGTGCTGCAGAAGCTGCGCGACACGTATGGCGCGACCAACGTGGTCGACCAGATCGAGGTTGGCGACGTCGCGACGCCGCCGAACTGGAGCGCGAACGTGCAGAAGCTGATCGGCCCGCAGTTGAAGCAGATCAGCAAGGGCCAGCTGAAGATCGACGGCACGCAGATCGAGATGAAGGGCGAGGTGCACAACGAGGCGCAGCGCCAGCAGATCGCGAGCGACATGGCGAACACGCTGAACCCGACCTACACGATCCGCAACGGACTGCGCGTGTCGGCATCCGAGCAGGGGCTGCTCGACCAGACGCTCGCGAACCGCACGATCGAGTTCGAGACCGGCAGCGCGACGCTCACGCCGCAAGGCAAGCTGATCCTCGACCAGATGGCCGCGGCGCTCGCGAAGATGCCGAACCGCACGATCGACCTGATCGGTCACACCGACAACTCGGGCAATCGCACGTCGAACATCGCGCTGAGCCAGGCGCGCGCCGATGCAGTGAAGGGCTATCTGATCACGAAGGGGATTGCGTCGCAGCAGATGACGACGACGGGTGTGGGCCCCGATCAGCCGATCGCGCCGAACGATACGGCCGACGGGCGCGCGCGGAATCGAAGGATCGAGTTCCGGGTCGGGCAGTAGTCGCGCTGCGGCCGGCTCCGTTGCGAGCTGGCGCTTCCGGCAGCGGGCGGCAGCAGAGATGCGCCGCCCGTTTTACGTTTACGACTGCTCGTCCGGCTTCACGCCGAGCAGCTCGCGAATATGCGACAGCGACCCGTCGTCCTTCACGACGCTCTCGAGCCACTTGTGCAGCGGCATGTCGGCCCATTCGGCGGCCTTGTCCGCGAGATACGCGACCGGGCTGTGCGGCTCGGTCTGCCGGAAATAGCGTGCGACCGAGCGGAGCTGGTCGACCGCCTGCGCCCGGTTCTGGATCCCGGCGATCACCGGCGCCATCGGACGCGAAACGGGCTGCTGCACGTGGGTCTCCTCCATGTAAGCCGGGGCACCGAAACTCGGCTCGATGCGCTCCGGCTGCGCGGGCGGCGCCGATTGCGACTGCTGCTGCGCGCCCGTATAGCCCTGCTCGCGCGCGAAACGCTCGGCGAGCCGGTACACGGTCTCGAACGCATCGCGGGTCTGCCGGAAGCTCGGCGCCGCGTCGCCGGCGCGCGCTTCGAGCGTCTCCTCGAACGCGTCGAGCGCAAATTCGAACGCCTTCAGGTTCCCGAGCAGCGCCGAGTAGAACGCGAGCGGCGTCACGCGCCGCGACGCGTCGATCTGCTCGACCGACGGCTTGCCGCGCGCGATGTCGTGCGCGTGATCCGGATCGCGCTTCACCGCCTGTGCGACGTGCTGCGCGACCTCCCAGTCGAGCGTGCTGAACGCGCTCGACGCACCGTCCGTCAGCGGCACCGCGCGCAGCAGCTCGGCCGTGCGGCCGGCGAGCCACGCGACGTTGCCGAGCCGGTAGTCGGTGTCGTCGCCTTCGGGCAGCGGATGCACGCCATCCCAGTACTGGCCGCACAGCCCTTCGAGCAGCGCGTAGCCTTCGCTGAGGCCCGTGATGCCGTCCTCGAGCGCGAGCGCCTCGGTCAGCCACACGGCGAGCCGCAGGTCCTTCGTCTGCGTGCGCAGCAATTCGGTTGCACGGTCGACGACGAAGCTCCAGTCGGCTTCCTTGATCTCGGTCACCCATTCGCCCTGGTCGAGCGACGGATCGTCGTAGCGCCTCGCCTCCTGGATCGCATCGAAATCGTGCGAGAACAGCAGGTCGTCGCCGCACGGCGACGCGTCGCTGATCGGCGTCAGCAATTCGGGGAGATTGATCGGCATGGTTCAGTGAATCCGTTGATGCATGTAGTTGTGCGCGCTGTTCGTTCGATCACTCGTTCGGCCACTCATTCGACCGTGTATTCGAACTCGCCCGCATCGTCCGCGCGCACCGCGATGCGCGCGATCGCCGCGCCATCGGCGATCCGGCCGAGCACATGACCCGCGATCTCCGGCAGCAGCGTGCCGTTCAGGATGTGGTCGACGTTGCGGGCGCCCGAATCGACCTCGGTGCAGCGCGCGAGCACCGCATCGACGAGCGACTCGTCCCATTCGAACACGGCCTTGTGGTTCGCGTCGATCCGGCGGCGGATGCGGTCGAGCTTCAGTTCGATGATCTCGGCGAGCACGTCGTCGGAGATCGGGTAATACGGCACGACCTTCATCCGGCCGAGGAACGCGGGCTTGAACGCCTTGTAGAGCTGCGGGCGCAGCGCTTCGGCGAGCGCGTCCGGATCGGGCAGCTCGTCGGCCGGCTTGTTCAGGCACGCCTGCATCACGGCCGGCGAGCCGACGTTCGACGTCAGGATGATCAGCGTGTTGCGGAAGTCGATCTCGCGGCCTTCGGCGTCGTCCATCATCCCCTTGTCGAACACCTGGAAGAACATCTCGAGCACGTCGGGGTGCGCCTTCTCGACCTCGTCGAGCAGCACGACCGAATACGGGTTGCGGCGCACTGCCTCGGTCAGCACACCGCCCTCGCCGTAGCCGACGTAGCCCGGCGGCGAGCCCTTCAGGCCCGATACGCTGTGCGCCTCCTGGTACTCGCTCATGTTGATCGTGATCATCTTGCGCTCGCCGCCGTACAGGATGTCGGCCAGCGCGAGCGCGGTCTCGGTCTTGCCGACGCCCGACGGCCCGACGAACATGAACACGCCGCGCGGCTTGTTCGGATCCTCGAGGTTCGCCGATGCGGTGCGCACGCGCTGCGCGATCGCGTCCAGCGCGTGGTCCTGGCCGATCACCCGCGCGGCAAGCAGCGGCTGCAGGTTCAGCACCGTGCCGATCTCGTCCTTCACCATCCGGCCGAGCGGGATGCCCGTCCACGACGCGACGATCTCGGCCACCACATGGCCGTCGACCTGCAGCGGCACCATCGGCTCGCCGCCCTGCAGCGCGCGCAGCGCCGCGACGCGCTCGGCGAGCTGCTCGCGCGTGGCCGGCACGTCGACCGGCTCGCCGTCCTCCGACGGGCCGCGCGCGCGGTCGAGCGCCGCGCGCAGTTCGGTGATCTCGGCGACGATCGCGCGCTCGCCTTCGTAACGGGCCTCGTCGATCGCGAGCTGTTCAAGTGCCGCATCGCGGGTGCCGCGCAGTTCGCCGAGCCGCTCGTCATGCGAGGCGCCGCTCGCCGCCTCGCGCTCGAGCGACGCGATCTCCGCGTCGATCCGCTCGATGCGCTTCTTGGTGTCGTCGATCGCGGCCGGTGTCGCGCTCTGCGCGAGCGCGACCTTCGCGCACGCTGTGTCGAGCACGCTGATCGCCTTGTCCGGCAGCTGGCGGCCGCTGATATAGCGGTGCGACAGGCGCACGGCCTCGGTGATCGCGTCGTCGAGGATCCGCACGTTGAAGTGCGTCTCCATCAGCCCCGCCATCCCGCGCAGCATCGCAGCCGCGAGCGGCTCGCTCGGCTCCTCGATCTTCACGACCTGAAAGCGCCGCGCGAGCGCCGCGTCCTTCTCGAAATACTTCTTGTACTCGCTCCACGTCGTCGCGGCGATCGTGCGCAGCTCGCCGCGCGCGAGTGCCGGCTTCAGCAGGTTCGCCGCGTCGTTCTGGCCGGCCTGGCCGCCCGCGCCGATGATCGTGTGCGCCTCGTCGATGAACAGAATGATCGGGTGCGCGCTCTTCTTCACCTCGTCGATCACGCTCTTCAGCCGGTTCTCGAACTCGCCCTTCACGCTCGCGCCGGCCTGCAGCAGCCCCATGTCGAGCACGTGCAGCGCGACGCCGCGCAACGGCGGCGGCACATCGTCGGCCGCGATGCGCAGCGCGAGCCCTTCGACCACCGCGGTTTTGCCGACGCCCGCCTCGCCCGTCATGATCGGGTTGTTCTGGCGGCGGCGCATCAGGATGTCGATCGCCTGGCGGATCTCCGCGTCGCGGCCGATCACCGGGTCGATCTTGCCGTCGCGCGCGCGCTGCGTCAGGTTGGTCGTATAGGTGTCGAGCGCGGGCGTCTTCGACGGGCCGGCTGCGGGCGCCCCGCCTGCCGTCCCGAACTCCGGCGTGTTGCCGCCGTCTTCCGCATCGCCCTGCCGCGGCTCCGCTTCGCTCGACCCGGCAGTGATCTCGTCGAACTTGTGCTTCAGGTCCGTCACGCGCATGTCGGCGAACTGCGCGGACATCCGCTGCGCGAATTGCGCGAGGTCCGGCGCGGTCAGCAGCGCGAGCAGCAGATGCCCCGAGCGGATCCGGCCGAGCTGCGAATCGAGCGACGCGATCAGCCACGCCTGCTCGAACAGCGCGATCAGGTGCACCGAGAACACCGGCGTGCGCGTGTTGCCCGTCTTGAGCCGCGTCAGCTCGCGTTCGAGGTCCGCGCGCAGCGCGTGCGGATCGATGCGGCTCGCGCGCAGCGCGAGCGGCAGGTCGCCGGCGGGCTCGTCGAGCAGCGCGACGAACAGGTGCTCCAGATCGACCTCGTAATGGCCGCGGGCGAGGCACGCGCTCGCCGCGCGTTCGGTCGCCTGCCGGCACAGCGGGTTCAGTTTCAGGATCAGGGTCTTGAGGGGCGTGCTCATGGAGTCGGTCTCAGGTTCGATTGCGTCGCGTGTTGTTGTTCAGTTGTTCGGAATGTGTCAATGAATCACGTGCAGCTCGTAGCGCGCGTCCGCGCGGTCGTGCGCGGCGTCGCGGGTGCACAGGAACGCGTCCCAGCCGAGCCGCGCGCCCGCGCCGAGCACGCTCGCGCCGACTTCGCTGCGCTTCAGCACGAGCGACACTTCGTATTCGAGCGTGAGCCCGGCGAGCAGCGTCAGCATCCGTTCGAGCGCGACCGCCTGCGCGCCGCCGGGCAGGAACGCCTCGTAGTCGCGCTTCGACAGCGGGCCGATCACGATCCGCGCGCGCATGTCGCGCTGCCACACGCGCTCGCCGACCAGCGCGGTCGCGCCGAGCACCGCGTTGACTTCGCCGAGCACGCTCAACTGGTCGGGCGGCACGTCGTACCACTTGCCGACGAACTGGTCGATCTGCACCGGCACGCGGAAGTAGTCGGACAGCGTGCGCTGCAGGTACGCGGCCGACATCGGCCGGTGCCGCGCGGCGAGCGCGTAGCCGGCCACCGCCTCGTCGAGCACGCCGCCCGCGCCCGCCTGCAGGCTGTCGCGCACCTCGTCGCTCGTCACGCCCGCGATCGCGAGCAACAGCGGCAGGTAGCGCTCGTCGCGGTCGAGCTCGTAATGGAACGGCAGCCGGTATTTCTTCCACGCCGAGTAGAACAGTGCGGTCGCGCGGTTCGAGAACACGTCGAAGAACGCGCGCGCCGCATGGTCGCGCTTCAGGTACTCGCGCGCGACGATCTGCTCGGTGTAGTGCAGCGGCAGCGCGCCCTGCCCGCCGAGCAGGCCGAAGAACGCGGGCGTCAGCTCGACGCGGCCGAGTTCGCCGGCCGCGAGCGCGGCGTCGCGCGCGTCGTCGGCGTCGAGCAGCGCGCCGTTCTCGTCGAACGAGCGCAGGCGTTCGATCTCGCTGGCCGGAAAGCTGATCGACAGCGAGTTCCGGAACGCGATGCGCTGCGCGACGATGTCGCCGTGCCGCCACGCGCCGGGCGCGTCCGACGCCTGCCGCGCGAACAGCCCTTCGAGCACCCGCACCGCCTGGAAGAACTCGAAGCGGTGCGGCTCGTCGAGCAGCGCGTCGACTACGCCAGGATCGATTCGCCGGTCCGGGGCTTGCATCGGATGATCTCCTCGCCGGTGCGCTTCGACACGACGACTAGTTGAACGAAACTGTTGAGGTGGACGTACAGCCCGAAGAAGCTGTCGAGCACCCGCACGAACGACGCGAGGCTCGAGCCGACGAAATGCTCCTCGTCGATCGTCAGCCGGATCTCGATGCCACGCACGAAGGTCGCGAACGGCTTGCCGGGCAGCCACTGCACGGCGCCGCGCTGCTCGATGCCCGCGAGCCCGTCGATCTGCCGCGTCGACACCGCGGTGCGCCGCAGGTCGTACAGCGTCAGCATTTCCTTCAGCGGCGCGAGCCCGTGGTCGACGAGCGACACGTGATTGAGCGCCAGATGCGACACGAGCCGCCAGTGCGCGGCGCGGCCGCGCTCGAAGCGCACGCTCGGCGTCGGGCGGCGCAGCATCGCGACGCCGCTCGTCTGTGCGCCGCCTTCCTGGAACAGGTCGCCGCCCTCGAGCCCGAACGCGAGCATCGCCGGCAGGTCGCGGTTCGTGCAGGTCAGGTCGAGGCTCAGCGTGTCGGTCTGCGGCGACGTCGGCTCGAAGTCGATGTCGACGATCGAGATCTCGGTCTCGTAGCCGGGGCTCTTCTGCGCGACCCAGTCGTTGCGGCGCGCGAACCAGTAATGGCCGACGCGCGCGGATTCGCCGTGGTGCAGCGAATAGAACGGCCGGAACTCGATCACCGATTCCTCGTGCGCCTGCTGCCTGACGAGCTTCACCGAATCGATCGAGTACACCTCGTATGCGAACGCGCGCCGCGCCTCGGCGATCACCGGGTACGACACCGCGCGGTGCGTGATGCGGATCGGCTCGCCGTGCTGGCGGAACAGGTTCACGATCGGCGTGCAGAACAGCCGGAAGTGGCTCGCGGTCAGCAGCTCGAGCAGCCGCGCGACGTGCGAATCGCCGCGCACGTCCTGCAGCACGAGGTGCAGCGTCGTGCGCTGGCAGCGTCCCGACGCGCGCGCGATCGCGGCGAGGTCGAAGTCGACGAAATCGAACTTGTCGGGGAACGCGAAATATTCGGTCAGCAGGCGGTACGCGGGGTGCGACTTCGCCGGATAGTCGATCAGCGCGTCGGCCTCGTCGAAGCCGGCCTGCGCGATCGGCAGCTTGCGCAGCGGCGTCCAGCGGCCATTGCGCTCGGGCTCGACGTACGCGCCGAGCACGTTCACGAACAGGCAGTCGGTCAGCGCGGCAACGAACGACTGCTCGCCGTGCAGGTGCGCGCGCAGCGTCGGCAGCTTCAGCGCGCCGAGGTCGAGCTGCGCGGCGAGCGATTCGAACGTGATCGAGATTACGCCCGTCGCATTCGGCGGCAGCACCGTCGCGCTCGGCGCGAGCGCGACCGGCACGTAGCGCGCCTCCGAGATGCGGATCGGCGCGAGCGTCACGTCATAGGCCGAGCGGAACCGGCACTGCACGCCGCGGATCGGCCGGCTCTTCAGCTCGGTGCCGCGCGCAACGACGACGGGCTCGGTCTGCTGGCCCGGCTGGCCCGGCGCGAACTGCGCGATCGAGCACGACGGGAACGGCCGCAGGTAGTGCGGATACAGCACTTCCAGCAGCGCTTCGGTGAATTCCGGGTAATCGTCGTCGAGCTTCTTGTTGATGCGCGCGCCGAGCAGCGCGAACGACTCGATCATCCGCTCGACGTGCGGATCCTCGCAGTGCTCGCCGGACAGCGCGAGCCGCGCCGCGATCTTCGGATAGCGTTCGGCGAAATCCCGCGAATAGCGCCGCAGAAACGATAATTCGCGCTCGTAATACGGCAGCAATTCTTCCATCGATGACCCCGAACCTCTTCCTTCCGTTGCCGGATGACGTCCCGCCGGGCGGCGGGACAGCCCGCGCGGCGGCATGACTGACTTACAACGTGACTGACAGCGTGACTTGCTGCGCGACTTACAGCGGTTTTGCGCCGCGCGCGCGCGTGACCGAATACTGCAGCGTCGACGGCTGCAGCATCGCGTCGAAATTGACCGGCTCCTCGGCCGGATGCACGACGAGCAGCGCCTGGATCGCGAAATAGAGCGCGTTGGTCGACTGCTCGTTGAGCTCGAACGTCACCTGCACCTGCTGCAGCCGCGGCTCATGGCGCGCGATCGCCTGCTGGATCGACTTGCAGATGAAGGTGCGATCGTAATGGCTCGCGAGGCTCAGGCCCGCGAAATCGTTCAGCCCGTAGGTCAGCACCGACTTCTGGCATTCCGGCAGCGCCGCCAGCTCGTGCTCGGTGTGCGCGATACGGGTATTGAGGATCGCCTCGACGTCGCGGGCGACCGTGTTCTTCAGCTCGTCCAGCGACAATTGCCGCATTGCCGCGGAAGCAGGCAAATGCGGTTCGTCGTCGAACAGCTTGTCGAGAAAGCTCGGTTCGAATCGTTTCATCAGGGCGAAGCGTGAAGCGAAAACAGCAACGGGACGACACGCGCCCCGTTGCCGCAACCGACGTTAGACCGCGTAGGTCTTGTCGTTCTTCGTCAGGCTCCAGGCGCCCTGCGTGTTGCCGCCCTGGTTGCCACCGATCTTCTGCTGCGTCTGCTTCCACTGCACGGCCGCGTACTTCAGCGAGAAGGTCTCCTCCGGCAGGCCTTCCTTCTGAACGCTCGGCGTCACGCTCGAGATGATCACGTACTTCAGCTTGACCTCGAGGTACTTGACGCGCTGGCCTTCGCCGTCCGAACGCATGAAGTCGATGGTGACTTCATCGAACGTCGTGCCGCCCGAAGCGTGCTGGTACAGCAGCGGGCTCGACGAGTCGATCTCCTTCGTGAACACCATGTCGCCGTGCTCGCAGCGCTCCGACGTATGGCCGCCGGCCGTCGACGCGGTCGCCGAACGCGGCTGGATGATGGAATGGTCCCAGGATTTCAGTTCAATCCAGCTGGCGTGGTCCTTGTCTGCGGACTCGCCTTTGATCGCCGGATTACCGAACTTCAGATACATGTCTAACATGGCCCTTCGACTCCCCAAAGAGGTGGTTTTAACGTCCTACCCAGGCGGCCCGCCCGGGCGAGATTTGCTCGCTTATGAATTTGCCGGTTTGGGCAGATCAGCGACAAGTCGCAGAGAAATCGAGAGTTCGTCGAGCTGAAAGTGCGGACGCAGGAACGCGACCGAACGATACGAGCCCGGCTTGCCCGGAACCTCTGACACTTGTACGGAGGCCTCGCGCAGCGGGAATTGCGCCTTCTGTTCCTGCGTCGCGTTGTCGTCGAGCAGGACGTATTGCGAAATCCACCGGTTGAGGAACGTCTCGACGTTCTGCGCCGATGCGAAGCTGCCGATCTTGTCCCGCATCATCGCCTTCAGGTAGTGCGCGACGCGCGATACCGAGAAGATGTACTGAAGCTGGGCGGACAGGACGGCGTTCGCATTGGCGCTATCGGTGCTGTATTTCTTCGGCTTCTGCACCGATTGCGCGGCGAAGAACGCGGCGTAGTCGGAATTCTTGCAATGCACGAGCGGGATGAAGCCGAGGTCGCTCAGCTCCTTCTCGCGGCGGTCGGTGATCGCGATTTCGGTCGGGCACTTCAGCGCGATCTCGCCGTCGTCAGTCTTGAACGTGTGGGTCGGCAGATCCTCGACGAGGCCGCCGCCTTCGACGCCACGGATCGCCGCACACCAGCCGAAGTCGTCGAACGCGGCCGTCAGGCGCGCGGCGAACGCCCACGCGGCGTTGCACCACAGGTACTTGTCGTGGTCGGTGCCGTCGACATCCTCGACGAAGTTGAAGCTCTCGGCAATCTGGCCGTCCTTCGGATTGAACGGCAGGCGGCCGAGGAAGCGCGGCAGCGTGAGGCCGACGTAGCGCGAATCCTCGGAATCGCGGAACGACTTCCACTTCGTGTATTCGACCGTGTCGAACACCTTGCCGAGGTCGCGCGGCTTGCCGAGGTCGGCGAACGATTCGAGGCCGAGCAGCTCCGGCGAGCCCGACGCGATGAACGGCGCGTGCGCGGCCGCCGCGACGTGCGACATCTGCTCGATGAAGTACATGTCTTCCGGCTGGCGGGAGATCTCGTAATCGCCGATCAGCGTGCCGAACGGCGCGCCGCCGAACGTGCCGAATTCTTCCTCGTATACCTTCTTGAACAGCGCGCTCTGGTCGAACTCGGTCGCGCTCTTGAAGTCGCGCACGAGATCGCGCTTCGGCGCGTGCAGCGCCTTGATCTTGATCGTCTGGCCCGTATTGCTTTCCTTGACCAGATAGTCGAGGCCGCGCCACGTACTTTCCAGGCGCTGGAACTCCGGCGCGTGCATCACGGCGGAAAGCTGCGCGGAGATCAGGCGGTCGAGTTCCGCGACACGCGCGTCGATCGTCGCCGACAGGTTGTCCGACACGATCACCGTGCCGTCGAGCACCTGGTGCACGAGCTCGCCGATCAGGTCCTTCGCGCGCGCATGTTCGGAATCGGATTTCGCGACCTTGCTCTTCTCGACGATCTCGTCGAGCAGCGTTGTCCCGGCGGCATATTCCGCGCCGCTTGTCTCGGCCGCAGCCGTTTGCTGGTTCATCTCAACACCCCGTCGTCATTCGCCGTCTTTGCCGTCGCCCGTGCCCTTCGCGAGCGCCTGCAGCTGCTGCGTGTTCTTCAGCACGTCGGACAGCAGATCCTCGAGCTTGTCGTTGCCGGCAAGCTTGTTGCGCAGGTCGGCGAGCTTCGAGCGCGCCTCGAGCAGGCGGCGCAGCGGCTCGACCTGCTGGACCACGTCGTCCGGACTGAAATCCGCGAGCGAGCGGAACTTCAGGTCGACCGCGAACTTGCCGCCGTCTTCGCTCAGGCGGTTTTCCACCTGGAACGCGGCGCGCGGCTCGATCGCCTTCATCACGTCGTCGAAGTTGTCGCGGTCGATATTGACGAACTTGCGGTCGCGCAGCTTCGGCTGCTCGACTTCCGACTGGCCCGCCAGATCGCCGACGACCCCGACGACGAACGGCAGTTCCTTCACCTCGATCGCGTCGCCTTTCTCGACCTCGTAGGTCAGCTGGACGCGCGGCGGCCGTATTTTCTGCAAGCGCTTCTGGATGCTTTCGTTCTTGGCCATTCGACGGCTCCCGGTTAGATGTGGTTATCCGCTCCGGTCAGCGCAGCGCGCTGAACGGATCGGCCCCGCCCTTCTGCGGCGTGCCGGCCGACGCATTCGCGGGCGTCGTCGCGGCATTGGCGCTTTCCGTGGCCGGCGCCACGACGCTCTTCTTCGCGTGCACGGGGGTGCGGTACTTCTTCTTCGCCGGCGTCCGCGTCTGCTGCTCCGGCGGGAACAGCGCGTTTTCGCCGAGCGTGTCGCGCAACTGCTTCGCGAGCGTCTGCGCGTCCGACTTCGCGTCGCCCGCAAGCGACGCATCCTGACGCAGCTCGCCGAGCGACTGCGTCGCGATCCGCAGGCCGGCGACGGCCAGCACGCTCTTGGCCTGCCGGTCGGTCTGGTCGCGCTGCAGCGCTTCCTGCGCGGCGACGATCGCCTGGCCGTAATGGTTCTGCGCGAACTGGATCTGCGCGATGCGCGACCACGGTTCCTCACGCGTCGGATCCGACTTCGCCAGTGCCTGGTACAGACCGAGCGCGCGCTCCTGGTCGCCCGACTTCGCGACAGCGTCGGCGTCGGCGAGCGACTTGTTGAATACGTCCGCGGTCGGCGGTGTGGGCTGGCTCGCACAACCGGCGATCACGCCACAAGCTACTACTACCCCGGAAAGTTTTGCGAACAGACGGTCTTTCATCGTTATATCACCGGCGCGTGAGATTTAAATCGTTGAGAATCTGCTTCTTTTGCTTTGAGAGAAGCGCGCGGGTATAGTACCGATCAATTTTTCATAATTCAATCGTCACGTGCAGAGTAATTCCTTTTAAATCCGCGCGCTACCCCTGCGAGTGGCCTCTCGGGGCGGCTGCGCGACGGGGCCGAATTCGCCCGGAATGCGCAAGTTTTACTCATTTCGCGTGGCATCGACCGGTTGACGGAAAAAATTGCCGGACGCTGCCGCGACGTGCATGTGCTTAATAGTTGAATGGCATAAAGCCCGCCATTGCCGCCGATCGCGGAAATGGCCGGTAGTTTTGACAGGGAGTAAAAGGCGGCAAGCCGGAAACACGATGAAAGCATCCATGATTCGCTATGCGCTGCCGCTCGCTGCCTGCGCGCTCCTGGCCGGCTGCGCGGCCGCCCCGCTGCTCGGCTCGGCCGCGAGCGCCGTGATGCAGGCCGCCGGGGTCGGCAAGCCCGACGTGCCCGACGCGCAGAAGCCGCCGCGCAGTATCGGCATCACGCTCGCCGCGGCGCCGAACCTGAATGCCGCGAACGACAACAAGCCGCTCGCGCTCGTCGTGCGGCTCTATGCGCTGAAGGACCCGACGTCGTTCCAGCAGGCACCGTTCGACAGTTTTACCGATCCGACCAAGGAAAAGGCCGCATTGGGCACCGACCTGCTGAATGTGCGCGAAATCACGCTGATTCCCGGCCAGCGCTATACGGCAACCGAGAAGGTGTCGCACGAAGCGCAGGCGTTCGGCATCGTCGCGCTGTTCCGCGACCCGGCGCTTCAGCGCTGGAAACTGACATTCGATCCGGCGAAGTCGGAGAAATCCGGCATAATCATCGGCCTGCATAATTGCGCGATGACGGTCACCAACGGCACCGTCATCGCGCCGCAACAAGGTGCGCCCTCGCAACCGCTCAATTTGCTTTCGTCTGTCAGCTGCGGTTAAACATGACGCATGAATGTCAATTAACAAGAGTTAACAATTGGCGATTTAATTCGGGCGCGACCAAATCGAATACTTCGCATCACGACATTAACCGGGTTTGACATGAGTTATTCGGCCAAGGTGCTGTGGGGGGAAGGGCTGTTCCTCCGGCCTCAACACTTCCAGCGACAGGATGCGTACCATGAGGCGCGCCTGTTCGAATCCATCCAGGCGATCCAGCCGTACAACTGGGGCGTGCGCTCGGTGCGCTTCGACCGCGACGCACTCGGCAGCAACGTGCTGCGCCTGGCCGATCTGGCGCTCGTCTTCCCGGACGGCGCGCTGTACGCGGCGCCGCAGGCGGACGACCTGCCGCCGCCCGTCGCGCTCGACACGCTGCCCGAAGGCATCAACGAGTTCGTGTTCTATCTCGCGCTGCACCCGCTGCGCGAGAACGGCACGAACTACAGCGACGATCCGGCCGCCGGCTTCATGACGCGCTTCGTCAGCGAGCAGTCGAGCGTGGCCGACAACTTCACCGACGCGGCCGAGGCCGACGTCACGTTCCTGAAGACGCAGGTCAAGCTGATCGCGCACAGCGAACCGCGCGACCAGCTGCTGTCGGTGCCGCTCGTGCGCGTGCGCCGCACCGCGACGTCCGGCTTCGAGATCGACGACAGCTTCGTGCCGCCGTGCCTCGCGATCGACGCATCGCCGATCCTGCACCAGCGGCTGCGCCAGCTGATCGACGCGCTGCAGGCGAAGGTGAACGCGCTGTACGGCTTTCACCGCGAGCCGTCGAAGAACATCATCGAGTTCCGCTCGGGCGACATCGCGTCGTTCTGGCTGCTGCACACCGCGAACGCCGCATTCGCGACGCTCGCGCACCTGCACCAGCATGCGGCGCTGCATCCGGAGCGGCTGTTCCAGGAACTGCTGCGCCTCGCCGGCCAGCTGATGACGTTCTCGAAGGGCTACACGCTCGCCGACCTGCCCGTGTACCGTCACGACGATCCGGGCCCCGCGTTCGCGCGTCTCGACCTGATGCTGCGCGAGCTGCTCGACACCGTGATCTCGACGCGCTACTTCGCGATCACGCTTGACGAGGTGCGGCCGTCGTTCCACCTCGGCCGCCTCGATTCCGGCAAGATCGACGAGAAGACCGCGTTCTACCTTGCGGTGTCCGCGGACCTGCCGAGCGTCGAACTCGTCGATGCGGTGCCCGCCCGCTTCAAGGTCGGTGCGCCCGACGACGTCGACAAGCTCGTGCTGTCGGCGATGCCCGGCGTGCGGCTCGCGTACACGCCGCAGGTGCCGCCCGCGATTCCGGTCCGCCCGGGCGCGTGCTACTTTGCTCTCGATTCGCGCGGCGCGCTGTACGAGCGCATGCTGCAGGCCCAGTCCGCGATGATCTACGCGCCGACTGGCATCAATGACCTGAAATTCGAACTGATCGCGGTCACATCATGAGCTACGCGCCTTCCCTGTTCGGCGACAACGCGCCGACTCCCGTGCATTCCCCGGCGTCGACGGATGCCGCGTTCCAGGCCCGCTCGCTGCTCGACCTGCTGTATGACGGCTTCTTCATGCTGTTCCTGCTGAAGAACGGCCGCGAGCCGGAGAGCGCGAGCGAATTCAGCACGCGCATCCAGGAATTCCTCGCTGACTTCGAGCGCGGCGCGAAGAAGCTGAACATCGCCGCCGAGGACGTCTACAGCGCGAAGTTCGCGTACTGCGCGGCCGTCGACGAGATGGTGCTGTCGTCGCAGTTCAGGATCCGCGCGGACTGGGAGCGCCGGCCGCTGCAGCTCGTGCTGTTCGGCGAGCAGCTCGCGGGCGAGAAGTTCTACCAGTATCTCGAGGAATGCCGCGCGCAAGGTGCGGCGCGGCTGCAGTCGCTCGAGGTGTTCCACATGTGCCTGCTGCTCGGGTTCCAGGGCAAGTACCTGCTCGAAGGGCCGGAGAAGCTCGCTTACCTGACGGCGCGCCTCGGCGACGAAATCGCGCACATGAAGGGCAAGCGCGCGCCGTTCGCGCCGAACTGGCCGCTACCGGACCAGATCGCGCACCGGCTGAAGCGCGAAGTGCCCGTGTGGGCGATCGGCGCGGTGTTCGGGCTCGTCGCGCTGCTCGCGTATCTCGGGCTCAACACGTACCTGAAGAACAAGACGCTGCAGACGCTCGCGCCGTATTCGCAGATCATCAAGGTCGGGCCGGAATCGGCGAACCTGACGATTTCGCTGCCGTAAGCGCTTGGCGGCGAGCGTACGTCGATTCACACGGAGAAGGACCGCACGGGCGGTCCTTTTTTGTTGCGGTCAGCCGTTCAGGCGGCAAGCGGCACCCCGCTCACGGCGGACGTGGACGGTTTCGCCGCGGGCGTCAAAGCAGAATGAATTCGTCGTGCTCGACATAGAAGACGAATGCGTCGAGCAACTGCGCGAGACTCGGATCGTCGACCTGATCGTGCGCGTTGATCACGATGTCCTCGATCGTGGCGCTTTCGAGCGTGATGCGCCAGCCGGGCTGCATCGCGACATCGGGGACGACGTGCTCGTCCGGGTCGCTCGTGTCGGGCGAAAACGCCCCTTCGGTTTCGAGCGTCCACGGCATCGGCGGCAAGTAGAGCCATCCGGAAAAATCGCCGGGGGTTTCGAGGATGTGTTTCAGGCTGACTACGGTCGCCGGATCAGTCGAGGTGGACATCGTTTGCATATCATTGGGTAAAGGCGTCCGCCAACGAGGATCGCGCCACGGCGGGACGCCCGGTGCGGGTGTCGTCGACGAATGCTTGCGCGCGCTTCGCGACGCGCCCCCTGCCTGGCGGGAGACGGAACACGGTGCCCGCGCGCGTGGCGCAGCACCGCATCGTCAAAGGCCGAGATTATGCCAATGAACCGCGTGGCCCGACATGCGACGGTTCGTATCCGATTTCAATCAGGGCCAATTCCGCTTCCGGTCGCGCCCGGTTGCGAGTAGTGTCTAGCTGCCCCGTATTCCGGCTGCCGGAAGCGCGCGGGCCGCGGCATTCGCGCCGCGCCCGTCGTCGGCCTGACCGGCCGCCGGCGTCCGGACCACCTGACGCACCGGGACATCGTCGCTGCCAGACGCTCACAGACAAAACAGGAGATGTGTGATGAAACCCAGGAAATTCCTGCTCTCGGGCCTGCTGCTCGCCTCGGTCCTCGGCTTCACTGCCGTTGCCGCCCACGCGGATGACCTGCTGGACTCGGTGAAGAAGGCCGGCGTGCTGAGGGTCGGTCTGGAAGGCACGTATCCGCCGTTCGACTCCCGCGACAGCTCGGGGCAGCTCGTCGGCTTCGACGTCGATGTCGCGAAGGCCGT
Source organism: Burkholderia sp. Ac-20353 (assembly GCF_017104785.1). Classification (NCBI taxonomy): domain Bacteria; kingdom Pseudomonadati; phylum Pseudomonadota; class Betaproteobacteria; order Burkholderiales; family Burkholderiaceae; genus Burkholderia; species Burkholderia sp. Ac-20353. The sequence continues at coordinate 17,164 of NZ_JAAGPL010000120.1, forward strand.
CGCGGGCAAGCTCGGCGTAAAGCCGGAGTTCATTCCGACAGAATGGAGCGGCATCATCGCGGGCCTGCAGGCCGGCAAGTTCGACGTGATCGTCAATCAGGTCACCGTCACGCCGCAGCGCAAGGAAGCGCTCGACTTCAGCCAGCCGTACACGTACTCGGCCGCGCAGCTGATCCAGCGCAAGGACGACACGCGCGACTTCAAGTCGCTCGACGATTTCAAGGGCAAGAAGCTCGGCGTGACGCTCGGCACCAACTATGACCAGATGGCGCGCGGCGTGCCGGGCATCGAGGTGCAGACCTATCCGGGCGCACCGGAAAAGTTGCGCGACCTCGCGGCCGGCCGCATCGAGGCGACGCTCGACGATCGCCTGATGCTGCCGTACATGATCAAGACGTCGAACCTGCCGCTGCGCCCGGGCGCCGTGCTGAACGGCGGCAAGCAGGAAATGGCGATCCCGTTCCGCAAGGGCAATCCGAAGTTCGAGAAGGCGATCAACGACGCGCTGACGTCGCTCAGGCAGGACGGCACGCTGAAGAAGATCTCGATGCACTGGTTCGGCAGCGACGTGACGGTGCCGCTCGCGCAGTAATCACGTGATCGCGCAGTAATCAGCTACATCGCCGCGCGCGTCACGCCGGCCAGTCGTGCGTGGCGCGCCCCCTTTGCTCCGCTTATGCAGCCTCGCCGAAACGGGCGAGCAGCGCCTGTCCGACCGGCGTCAGCGCCGGGCGCGCGGCCACCGGATTCGCGCAAAGCGGCGCGTCGTCGACGAGACGCTTCTCGACGAGCACGGTATAGGCCGGATTGGATAGATCGACGCTGTCCGGCGCACGCGCAATGCGCAACAGCATCGAGAATTCATGCGGACTCAGCATGGTCCTGTCTCCCTGGTCTCCGACGGTTCGACACGAGCCGTCATCGATCCTTTTTTGAATGAAATGTCGCGCATGCGCTGTCGGCGCACCTGTCGCGCGCAAGATTCCGCCGATCCGTTCGGCATGGATGCGGCACCGCCGCATGTCGGATCGCACGCCGTCGCGCGGAAACGTTCCCGGCCGGCACGGTCCGGGACAGCCCGCTCGCGTGCACGTCAGACGCGCCGCTGCGACGAGAACGCAAACCATATTGGGTGATCGTGACGCTCACATGTCAGCCAAAATGGGGCGCAAGAACACCCGCCGCGCGGCATGTGGCACGCGGCATGCAGCACGCGCAACGACGGGCCCGACGCTCAGCGTGTTCGGTCGTCGCCGTCGGCTTCGTCCTGTTCGAGAATCTCGAGCACGCGCGCGGCCTTGCCGTGCAATTCGCGCTCGGGCCCGCCTTGCAGGCGGTCGTCGGCTCGCATCCACGTGTAGGCATCGAGCACTTCGTTGCTGGTCGGGCCAACGTCGAGAATCTGCGCGACGATTTCGTCTTCGATCGGACCGACGATCGCGCGTATCTCGCTCGCGGTGGCAAAGGAGCCTGCGGAATGGTGCGTGACTTGCATGATGACGCCCCCATTAAAGACGCGCGCGGCATGCCGGACGTCGCAGGCCCGAACGGTGGCGGGCGATGCACACGAGCGGCCGGCCGCGCTCACGCGGCGGCCGGAGCAGGAACTCGGCCGCCGTTGCACGACACCGTGTCAGCATACGCCTTTGCGGCGGCGATGCACGTCGTCGCCGGGCCATCCACGCATCGGGTCCCGATGCGGGTCGACCACGAGTCTCCGGCCGGAGCGGATGGACCGTTGCAACACGCGTTCGTGTGCGCCGCTCCCGTCACCTGATAGCGTCAGCGCGGATCAGCCGTGTAACGCGCGCTGTCATCCAGCGATCCGTTCGCGTGCCGGAGGCAACGCACGACCACGTTGAGCGCTCGCCCGAGCGGCATGCCGACCAGCACGCCCCAGACCGCGAACGACAGCGCGACGAAGCCGCTCGCCTGCGCCCACGGCTGCCCCGAGTCGGCCGCGTAGTGCATGCAGCTTTCGGCGGCGAACGTCAGCATCAGCGTGACCAGCAGGCTCGCGTCGCCGGGCAGTCGCACGCGCAGCCCCGACACCCCGTCGACAAAGTGAAGCCGCCAGCGGCGCGCATGAAGCCAGCCCAGTGACGCGCCGACCGCGAGCGTCGCCAGCGCGATCGCGTTGGCATCGCTACCGGCGTGCGGGAACAGCCGATTCAGGCTGGATAGACCCAGCAAAGCGAATACGACCGGCGTCAGCAACGGGCGCGTGGCCGGCACTTCGCGCGGAAAGCAGCGCTTGATGCCGATGTAAAGCAGCACGCAAAACAGGACGTAGACGTAGCTCTTGAGGTGAAGGATCGGGTTCATGGTCGGAAGCGCATCGGCCGGGTTGGAGATGGCGCCACGGTACCGCCCGAGGATCGTGCGCGGCATCGCTTGCGACGGGATGACGGTTTTCGCGGACGAATCGCGGTACGGGCCGATGGATGCGCTGGCGCGCGATCGACCGGGGCGCGGCACGGCAATCGGCCGGCCGGCTGCTGATTCGGTCAGGTAATCGCCACGTCGCGCCGCCCTCCCCGCGCCGTGTAGGCATCGTCCCGGCGTTCCACTACACTCGTCAGCGAACGCGGCCAACCATCGGCCGATCGCGCCATTCGTCGGCCTACGGTGCCGTCCGTCGCATCGGGCACCGGTCCGCATCGTCCGAAGCTAGGGTTGAGACATGCGCGCCGTGCGCGTCCACGCTCATTCGACACCATGCAACGCAGGTCTTTCTTCTCTTTCCACATGCGGCCATCCGGTCGCGACACGCCGCGGCGGCTGCACGACATCCGGGCGCTGCTCGGGCTCGCCTGCTTCAACAGCATCGTCGGGGTCGGTTTCTGGATCGGCCACAGCAGCGATGCCTTGCTTCCGTACCTGTTCGTCGCGAACGCGATCGGCTTCTGCGCGCTGCTGCTCGGCGTCGGCCTCGACCACCTGACGCGGCGCAAGTACGGACTTGCGCTGAAGGTATTCGTGCTTGCGCCGCTGAGCGTGGTCATCGGTTTCGAAATCGCCGCGTCCACGCTCGGCGGACACATTCCGCACGTGTTCGCGCCGGCCAGCGCCGCCGGATGGCAGAACTACGGCCTGTCGTTCCTCGTCGCGGGCATCACGTTCGCGTGCGTGTCGCTCTACACGCAGGCCGCGCGGATGCGCGCGACGCTCGAAACCGAGCGCCGCGAGGCCGCCGAGGCCCGCCAGGCCGAAACCGCGGCACGACTCGCGCTACTGCAGGCGCAGATCGAACCGCATTTCCTGTTCAACACGCTCGCGAACGTGCAGAGCCTGATCGAACGCGATCCGGCCCGCGCGTCGACGATGCTCGACAGCCTGAACCGCTATCTGCGCGCGAGCCTCGGCCGCACGCGGAAAGCGACGTCGACGCTCGGCGAAGAGCTCGAACTCGTCGACGCGCTGCTGAAGATCGCATCGATCCGGCTCGGCGAGCGGCTTGCGTATTCGATCGACGTGCCTTCGCAATTGCAGGCGCTGCCGTTCTCGCCGCTGCTGCTGCAGCCGCTCGTCGAAAATGCGCTGCTGCACGGGATCGAGCCGTCGATCGACGGCGGTACGATCCACATTCGCGGCCGGCGCCGCGACGACGTGCTCGAACTGAGCGTGCTCGACACGGGCGTCGGTCTCGGCGACGATGACGCCGGCCTGCATGGCGGCGTCGGACTCGCGAACGTCGCCGCACGCATCAGGACGCTCCACGGCGAGCGCGGCAGCGTCAACGTCGCAACGAACGCCGAAGCCGCGCATGGCGTCGCCGCCACCTTGCTGATTCCGATCGACTGAGATGCCGACCGCCCTCATCGCCGACGACGAACCGAACCTGTCCGCGCAACTCGCCGAACGGCTGGGCCAGCTGTGGCCCGAACTGGAGATCGTCGCGATGCCGCGCAATGGCGTCGACGCGCTGGCCGCGCTCAACGCATCGCGTCCGGACATCGCGTTCCTCGACATCCGGATGCCGGGCATCGACGGGTTGAAGCTCGCTTCGCTGGTACCCGACGTGCATGTCGTGTTCGTCACGGCCTACGACGAATATGCGGTCGATGCGTTCGATCGCGCGGCCGTCGACTACCTGCTGAAGCCCGTGACGGATGAAAGGCTGCTGCGCTGCATCGCGAAGCTGCAGCGTGGCGGGCCGGCGGTGGCACGGGGCGATGCGCTCGCGCATCGCGCGTCTGTGGAGTCTGCGCCGATTCGCTGGCTGACGGTGGGCGTGAAAGATGCGACGCGGCTCGTGCCGATCGACGACGTGCTGTATTTCCAGGCGCTCGACAAGTACACGGAAGTCGTGACGGCAAGCGAACGCCACGTGATTCGCACGCCGTTGAAGGAACTGCTGCTGCGGCTCGATCCTGCGTGTTTCGCGCAGGTGCATCGCGGTGTGATCGTCGCGTACACGGCAATCGATCGCGTCGAACGCGATCTGCTCGGCAGGCTTCGCATTCACGTGCGCGGACTGGGGAGCGTGCTGCCGGTCAGCCGCGCTTATGCGGGGTTGTTCAGGCAGATGTGAGGTAAGCGCGGCCGAAGCCACCGCGTCATGACGCCACTCGAAAATACACACGACACATCAACCAATTACACACGCATTTCGATTGGCATTTCCGTCCTGATTTGGTGAAAAGAACCGGTCACGATGTAGCGGCTTATTTTAGAAGCACGAATCTAAATAGTCGGCCCTGAACAATCCGTTTTGTCGCGCAGATAGGCTCACGCCGGCGACAGCGTAGCGGTTTTGAAGTTGAGCAAAGCGACGAGAATCAGGGCGTAAAAAAGCCGCAGCTTGCGCAGCATCATCCGCAGATTGTGGCCGGCGCCGCACAGCACTGCGTGAATCGCGTCGCCCAGCGCGCCCTTGAGCCAGTTTCGATCGAGCTTGCCGTCGGCCTTCATGTGCCCGATGGCTGGCTCAATCGCGCTTCGGCGCCGAATCATCGCCCGCAGGCCGCGCGTGATGCCTCGTCGCAAACCCGGGTGATAGATCTTCACGCCGTCGATGGCGACACCCTTGTAGCCGCGGTCGACGACGGCGATCTCCGGTTGGACGTCGCTCAGGATCGCCGCCTGTTCCAGTGCTTCGGCCAGCGTATGTCCGTCGTACGGGTTGCCTGGCATCGAGCGCGCGCCCACCACCAAACCTTCCTTGTGCGTCGTCGTGATCGACACCTTCACGCCGAACTCGTACGGTTTGCGTGCCTTGCCCTTCGCCAGGCACTCGACTTCCGGTGCGTGCAGCGCGTACAGCTTGTTTTTGTCCTTTTGCTTCTGCGACAGAATCCGCTTCGTGCGGCCGATCAGTTCTTCCAGTGCCGAGCGGCTTTCGTGCGCGACGCCATCGAGTTGCCTTTCGACGTCGCGCATCACGCGGCCCACGCGCGAACGCAATGTCCGCAGCGCCTTCTTCATCCGCTTGTATTGCTTCGCATGCGCGTAGCGGCCGATCTGGCTCGCCAGACGCGGCGCCTCGCGGTTGTAGTTCTGCCGCAGCTTCAGACCATGCCGGGCGGCCGCCTTTACCAGATGCTCCCGGCAGCGCTCAAGCAGACGCGAATCGGTCGGATGGGCGATCGCCTTCTCCATCACTGTCGTGTCGACGATTACGCGCTTCAGGCTTGAGCTCTTGATGACTTGGGCCCGTTTGGCCGCTTCGATCGTCTCGGCCAGTAGTTCTTCGACGCCGGCTTCGCCCAGCCGCTTGCGCCAGCGCGTCAAGCTCGACGGATCGATCGGCGGCTTCGTCTGCAAGTACGTCTCGCCCGTGAATACCTGCCAGTACGGGTTCTCGAGCCACTGCCAGACGACGTCCTCGTCCGACAGATCGAACGCGTGCTGCAAGTACAGCAGTCCTGCGATCAAACGCGGCGACGTTGCCGGTCGGCCCCGCTGCGACACGAAACTCACGCTCATCGCCGTGCTCAACCGATCCCAGTCGATCAGATCGGCCAGGCGAATCAACGGATGCTTCAAGTTGATCTGCTCGCGCAGCGGTTGGCGGAAGAAATCTCCCTCTGGCACCGGCGTCTTTGGACCCATCCTCACCTCGTCAGGATTTGCAGGATTCACGCGTCAATATGCCTGCACCTTGCAAATCCCACAACACCGTTTCGGCCTCGCAGCCCTTCTGCATAAGCCTTCCAGGATTGTTCAGGGCCGACTAAATAACCAGGGGGCTTGAGTAGCACTACCCAACTCGATGACGTGCGCGTGCTTGCGCGCCACGGATCGTCAATTCCCCCGAGGAAGTCAACTATCTCGCCTGGTCGCCGGCGCCCCGAAGGCTCACCTACGCCCCCTGTCACGTGAGTACGAACGCCTCATCGCGATATGGAAAATTGACGGGAATTCATTACACATTCTCGACAACGGCCATGTATCACCGGCGCAAAACGAAACGCTTCGCAGCCGTGTCTTTTGCACATTGCATAATGCGTCACCTTGCAAAATTCAGACAATTAAATTTCAAATTAGTAAGAAATAATTTATTGAGCTATCGAATATTAAGTAATACATTGCGGAGCCGATATTGCGGCGAGTGGGCATATGGCACGCCACCAGTAGTACGCACGCATCTGTCGATCAAGCATGAACAGTCACTGAGATCCGGATGCCAGAAGCGGCGTGACAGATGCTCATTCGGGTTTCCGTCGAAACCCGCCACTTCAACTGGAACAACAACATGAAGAAGAAAGACTCCTCGGGGATCGCACGGCTTACGCTGTGTATTGCCGCTACCGCCGTGCTCGCTGCATGCGGCGGCGGCGGTAGTGACGGCTCAAGCTCCGGCTCGTCCAGCTCATCCGGCAACTCGGGCACCACAGCCGCAACCTCGATGAGCGGAACGGTCGCGATCGGCAACGCGCTCATGGGCGCACCGATCACGATCCTGGACGCCACGGGCAAAACGGCCACCGTGACTTCGGGCAGCAACGGCACTTATAGCGTGTCGATCAGCGGCCTCACCGCGCCGTTCGTGATTACCGCGACCGATCCGTCGGGCGCGTCCGGAACCCTGTATTCGATCGTTGCCAGCACGGCAACCAGCAATGGTGCGCCGGTGACGGCCAACGTCACGCCGTTGACCACCGCAGTCGCGGCGCTTCTCACGTCGGGCGGCAACCCGCTCGCGCTGACGCAATCGGGCGGTCTGTCTGCCGTCACGTCGTCTTCCGTGTCGACGGCGGTGGCCACGCTCGACTCGGCGCTCGCACCGATCCTCACTGCGAACGGCCTGTCAGCCGCGTCGTTCGATCCGGTCGGGGGCATCTTCACGCCGAACCAGAGCGGCGCTGACGCCGTGATCGACTCGGTCGCCGTCGGGCCGGCAACGAAAGGCACCGGTCTGCAGATCACGAGCCTGGCCGACCCGGACACCGCGATTGCGCTGAATCAGGGCACGACTGTAGCGGCGCCGCTGCGCGCGCCGTCGCAGCCCGCGAACTATCTCGCGACGCTCGTCTCGCAACTCGGTCAATGCATGAGCGCGATGCAGGCTTCGCCCGGCGCGACCAGTCAGGCGTGTGCGTCGACCATCGATGCGAGCTACCTGAACGACGGCTATGCAAGCTTCGGCACGCGCCACTCGCTGTTCAGGAAGGGGACGACGCTCCAGGGCGTGAAGACCGTCGCGTTCCTGCCGGCGGGCACGCTGCCCGCGATCAAGAATCCGGCCGCACTCGTGTACTTCCTCATCACGGAAGCGGACGGCACGCCGAACTTTGCAAGCGACATCGTGCAGCAACTGCCGAACGGAAGCTGGGACATCATCGGCAACCAGGCGCAATACGACCTCTACATCGCGTCGTTCGTCGGCCGCGTGCAGTTCACCAATGCAGCGGACGCCGGCAACGGTCGTTTCGAATCCGGCCTGAACATCCAGATTCCGGTGAACGTGACGGTCAACGGTGCGAACCAGTACGTCGGATCAGCGCTGGTGACCGGCCCCGGGCTGCCGGCAAGCGGAATCTCCATGCTCAGTCCGAATGCCGGCATCGGACCATACCTGACTTTCCCGCTCAAAGCCGTCACCGCACCGCCCGCCCAGGCTCAGACCAGCGTGCCGTCGTGGCCGGACGTCGGCATGAGCACGCAATACAAGTGGTCGTGGGCGTCGCTGTCGGGTGCCGCCAGCTCGTTCAAGCCGACCACGCCGGACTACTCGGCGGCTCCCGTCGATGTATCGACGATCCGGCAGCATGGCGTGTACACGATCACGCTATTCGATGCCGCCGGTCAGCAGATCGGTACGCCGCAGAAGGTGCTGAACATCGCGTCGAACATGAACGCCGCGACCGGGGCGACCGTTCCGTGGCAAACGCTGGGCAGCGACGTGATCGCGAACCTGCTGACGGCCGGCGGCTCGGGTACGTCGACCGCGTCGTCCATGACGATGCCGACGGCCAACATCGACTGGACGGCGCCGGCAGCGGGTCTCGCCTATCCTAATCCGTGGGTCGCGATCAATTCGCAGAGCGCCGCGCAGTTCGCGAACGGCGTCGAGACGTATCAGGCGCAGCCGTATGACGTGATGAATTGGGCGACGCCGAAGGTCAACGGGACGACGTACTCGAGCACCATCAGCGGCTTTGTCGATCAGCTGACGTCGACCGGCAGCAACGTCAACGCGGAATCGGCCGTGCAGGTACAGCTTGGCTGGCAGGCGGGTGGCGATTACTACATCAATACGTGGCAGTACAACAACTGAGCTTGAGGCTGGGTTGTGAACCCGGAATGCTTCGGGGTCGTGGCTCGATCTGAGGATGTCTGAGGAGGGGCGCCGCGAGAGATCGCGGCGCCCCTCTTTTTTGTTTGCGTCGATCGTTGTGGCTGCGTGACGCACCGTTCAACTGAACTTATCGAGCCTGTGCACGCCGCTTCGCAGCATGCCACGCCTGCGGCCCTCGGTGAACACATGCCGTTCGGCCAATCAATCATCTCAGTAAGTAAAACGAACTATAGTCACTATCAAGCGAGAAATTCTCTTGCGCAAAGAGGATTGTCAAAATTCGTGTCGAAATCGGCTGCACCCCACCCTGGATCTGGCATATGGAATTTGCACAGCGTTTGAAAAATCTCCGTAAAGCACGCGGACTTACCCAACTGGACCTTGCAGATGCCATCGGCCTCGGCGTCCTGCAAATTCGGCGCTATGAAGGCGGAAGTGCCTACCCGTCACTGAATGCATGTCGTTATACACATCGTGACCGGCGAATCGCGGCCGCGAAAGAACACGTTTACTTTCAATGGCATAGAGCAGCGCTTGTAAACTGTCGGCGGATCGCGTCTACTTTCCGCTTTTGAGCGGATGC
>NZ_JAAGPL010000121.1:0-26618 GCF_017104785.1 Burkholderia sp. Ac-20353
AATGGCCGGCCGAGGGCAGGACGCCGGCGTCGCGACGACAATGAGGGTCAGGGGTGGGACCGCGTGGTATGAAGGCACGCTGATCGTGCTGCTCGCAGCAGCCGGCGCGCCGGCTGCCGTAGCACGGCAGGCAGGCGCACCGGCTGCTGTTGCCCCGGCGGCCGCGCCGAAGGCGGCACCGGCTCCGGTCGCAGCGCCTGCACCGGTCACTGCACCCGCCGCAGCGCCGGCCGGCGAGTACCGCGCGAGCCACGCATCGCCGTCCGTGCGCAAGTTCGCGCGCGAACTCGGCGTCGAAGTCGCGCGCGTCGCGGGCAGCGGTCCGAAGGGCCGCATCACGAAGGAAGACATCACGAACTTCGTGAAGGGCGTGATGACGGGCCAGCGCGTGGCGCCGGTCGCGGCAGCCGCGCCGGCAGGCGGCGGCGAGCTGAACCTGCTGCCGTGGCCGAAGGTCGACTTCGCGAAGTTCGGCCCGTTCGAGGCGAAGCCGCTGTCGCGCATCAAGAAGATCTCGGGCGCGAACCTGCATCGCAACTGGGTGATGATCCCGCACGTCACGAACAACGACGAAGCGGACATCACCGAGCTCGAAGCGCTGCGCGTGCAGCTGAACAAGGAGCACGAAAAGGCCGGCGTGAAGTTCACGATGCTCGCATTCGTGATCAAGGCAGTCGTCGCCGCGCTGAAGAAGTTCCCGACCTTCAACGCGAGCCTCGACGGCGACAACCTCGTGTTCAAGCAGTACTACCACGTCGGTTTCGCCGCGGACACGCCGAACGGCCTCGTCGTGCCGGTGATCCGCGATGCGGACAAGAAGGGCCTCGTCGACATCGCGAAGGAAATGAGCGAACTGTCGAAGGCCGCGCGCGACGGCAAGCTGAAGCCGGACCAGATGCAAGGCGGCTGCTTCTCGATCTCGTCGCTCGGCGGGATCGGCGGCACGAACTTCACGCCGATCATCAATGCGCCGGAAGTGGCGATCCTCGGGCTGTCGCGCGGCCAGATGAAGCCGGTGTGGGACGGCAAGCAGTTCGTGCCGCGCCTCACGCTGCCGCTGTCGCTGTCGTATGACCATCGCGTGATCGATGGCGCGGAAGCCGCGCGGTTCAATGCATTCCTCGCTGCGCTTCTGGGTGATTTCCGTCGCGTAATTCTTTGATGAGCGGGGGAGCTTGCAAGGGCGCGGGGTTTGGGTCGGTCGTCCGCGCCTCGTCGTTGAACCTGCATCGCTAACGGTCTATTAGCGTCGCCCCTGCGCGGGGCGGCGGTCACTTTTCTTTGTCTTCCAACGAAAAGTAACCAAAAGAAAGGCGCGTCCTTGGGCGGACGGCAAAGGTGGTCCTGCCCAGGTTCGCGTTCTTTTGTCAGACCGTCGTCGCAGTTCGTTCAATTCGCGAGTTTCTCCTCCCTCTGTCTGCAGCTAATCAAGAAGGGGACAGTAATGAGTCTCATCGAAGTCAAAGTGCCGGATATCGGCGATTTCAGCGGCGTCGATGTCATCGAAGTCAACGTCCAGCCAGGCGACGTGATCGAAAAGGAGCAGACGCTCCTCACGCTCGAATCGGACAAGGCATCCATGGAAGTGCCCAGCGACGTCGCCGGCACCGTCAAGGAAATCAAGGTCAAGGCCGGCGACAAAGTCTCGCAAGGCACCGTGATCGCACTCGTCGAGGTGTCGGCCGCTGCCGCGGCGCCCGCGAAGGCCGCCGAACCGGCCAAGCCTGCTGCACCGGCCGCACCCGCTGCGGCGCCCGCAGCCGCTCCGGCTGCCGCGCCGCAGGCAGGCAGCTATGCCGGCGCCGTCGATGTCGAGTGCGACATGCTCGTGCTCGGCGCCGGCCCCGGCGGCTATTCGGCCGCGTTCCGCGCTGCCGATCTCGGCATGAAGACCGTGCTCGTCGAACGCTATTCGACGCTCGGCGGTGTGTGCCTGAACGTCGGCTGCATTCCGTCGAAAGCGCTGCTGCACACCGCGCTCGTCATCGACGAAGCGGAAGCGCTCGCATCGCACGGCATCACGTTCGGCAAGCCCGAGATCAACCTCGACAAGCTGCGCGACTTCAAGTCGGGCGTCGTCAAGAAACTGACGACGGGCCTCGCCGGCATGGCGAAGGCGCGCAAGGTCGAAGTCGTGACAGGCGTCGGCGCATTCGTCGATCCGTATCATATGGAAGTGCAGGGCGAAGGCGGCAAGAAGGTCGTCCGCTTCAAGCAGGCGATCATCGCGGCCGGCTCGCAGTCGGTGAATCTGCCGTTCCTGCCGGATGACCCGCGCATCGTCGATTCGACCGGCGCGCTCGAACTGCGCCAGCAGCCGAAGCGGATGCTCGTGATCGGCGGCGGCATCATCGGCCTCGAAATGGCCACCGTCTACGCGACGCTGGGCGCCGAGATCGACGTCGTCGAAATGCTCGACAACCTGATGAACGGCGCGGACCGCGATCTCGTCAAGGTCTGGGAAAAGTACAACGCGAAGCGCTTCGGCAACGTGATGCTGAAGACCAAGACCGTCGGTGCCGAGGCCAGGGAAGACGGCATCTACGTGACGTTCGAGGGCGAGAAGGCGCCGGCCGAGCCGCAGCGCTACGACCTCGTGCTGGTCGCGGTCGGCCGCAGCCCGAACGGCAAGAAGATCGGCGCGGACAAGGCCGGCGTCGCGGTGACGGATCGCGGCTTCATCGAAGTCGACAAGCAGCTGCGTACCAACGTGCCGCACATCTTCGCGATCGGCGATATCGTCGGCCAGCCGATGCTCGCGCACAAGGCCGTGCACGAAGGCCACGTCGCAGCGGAAGCGGCACACGGCGAGAAGTCGTACTTCGATGCGCTGCAGATCCCGTCGGTGGCGTACACCGATCCGGAAGTGGCGTGGGCCGGCAAGACGGAAGAGCAGTGCAAGGCCGAAGGCATCAAGTACGGCAAGGCAGTGTTCCCGTGGGCGGCTTCGGGCCGCGCAATCGCGAACGGCCGCGACGAAGGCTTCACGAAGCTGATCTTCGACGAGGAAACCCACCGCGTGATCGGCGGCGGAATCGTCGGCCTGAACGCGGGCGACCTGATCAGCGAAGTGTGCCTGGCCGTCGAAATGGGCGCGGACGCGGAAGACATCGGCAAGACGATCCATCCGCACCCGACGCTCGGCGAATCGATCGGCATGGCGGCGGAGCTGTACGAAGGCGTCTGCACGGACCTGCCGCCGCAACGCAAGAAGTAAGTCTGGCAGTCGTTGCCGCCGGCGCGTGCGCCGGCCACGAAAAACGCCGCTTCCCGGGTGACCGGGAAGCGGCGTTTGGTTTTCTGCGTGGCGCTGCGCGCCAGCGCGCGATGAGTGGCGCGATCAATGACGCAAAGTGCGGGGTCAGATCATCTGCAGTGTGCCGCTGCAAAAGAAAAAGCCGCGCTGGGCGCGGCTTTTTCGGAACGCGTGAAGCGCTTACGCGGCCGGCTTGTTCGTGCGGCGCGAAGCAGCTGCGCTGGCAGCCTTCGTTGCGACGGCAGCGGCGGCGTTGAAGTTCGTCTCGGCGATCTCGACGGCCTGCTTCGCAGCCTTCTGCACCGTTTCGTACGTCGTGTTAGCGGCGTTCAGCGCCGACTTCAGCGCGGCGACAGCCGTTTCCGAACCTGCCGGGGCGTTCTTCGCGACGTTGTCGACCAGAGCCTGGACCTTCTTGTTCTGCTCTTCGAATTGCGCTTCGGCAACCTTCGCGAACTCGGCTTGCGTGGCCGACGCGATTTCATACAGGTGACGGCCGTACGACAGCACCTTTTCCGCGACCGGCTGCGACAGGCTCGTCTGCAGCGCGATCAGTTCCTGTGCATCCTTCACCGACAGCAGGCGCTGCGCGTTTTCCTGCGATTCCGCGAGCGTCGACTTCACAACTTGCAGATTCAGTTCGATCAGCTTTTCGACGCCTTCGAATGCCTTGGTCGTCAGACCGAACAGGCTTTCGAGGTTGGCTTTCTGTGCGGCGGCGATTTGCTCGGGGGTCAGCAAGGACATGTCAAGCTCCTGAAAAGCGATCGCGACGATCGCAAGATTGTAGTAGGCACTACGATGGGGAACCTCGGTTGTGCGCGCTTTGTGCGACGCAGCAATGGAGCTTATTTTAGGGCAGACAAAGCCGATGTCAAGGACTTTTTGTGCGTCGCACAATGCTGATAAATTATCGACAAAACAACGAGTTATCCGACGGTTTCGGAATCGGTTTCAGGCGCCGCGCACGCGTGTTGTCCCACATGCTGCGCACGGTTCGCGGGCACGTGCGGCGCACCATGATCGCGCGCAGGTAAACCTGACAGGGGGGTGGAACGTTGTCCTCTTGTTCTTGTCGAAAAGCGCGCCGTTTCGATTCGCGCCGCAGCGATGTGCCATCGCCGTTGCGCCGACACGTGCCGCTTGGCCCGCCGAGCGCCGGATACGTAGTTTCCCCGCTTTAAAACACGCTCAAAGTGACGTTATCTCAAATAGCCGAGTGGTTATCGGGAGGCGAGCACTGTGAGGCTGTGCGCCCGTCATGATTTTTTTTGATGGGAGCAGGGGCGTCGATCGATTGTGTTTTCGACGACGCTTACAATCCGGTTTAAAGACGATCGGTAAGTGCCTAATATTGCTTATTTTTTCAGCCTTAACTACACTTGCGGAAACTCCCGCCGCTTTGTCCAGACCCCAATGAAAGCCGAATCGTTTTCACCGCGCAGAATGTTGCAGAGCATGGCGCTCGGCACAGCGGTGTCGGTCGCCGTCGCCCTGCTGGCGGCCACTGCCACCGTTGCGCCCACTGACGCCTTTGCCGCCACTGCGAAGTCTCACCAAGCCGCCAAGAAGAAAGCGACTGCTTCGTCCGCGAAGAAGTCGGTGAAATCGGCGTCCGCCACCGATGACGCACCGCGTGCAAAATCGACGCGCAAGCGCGCGACGCTCGCCGCGAACGTGCACGGCCACCACGGCGCCGTGCGCCGGGTCGCGTTCCAGCCGCGCCAGCCGTCGGTCGGCCAGGCATTCGGCCTGCACGAGACGCCGGACGCGCTCGCGCTGCGCTCGAGCGTTGCGTATGTGGTCGACCAGAACACCAGCGAGCCGCTGTTCGACAAGAATTCGCACGCGGTCGTGCCGATCGCGTCGATCACGAAGCTGATGACCGCGATGGTCGTGCTCGACTCGAAGCTGCCGCTGACCGACCAGATCGAAGTCACCGACGAGGATCGCGACTACGAGAAGGGTACCGGCTCGCGCCTGTCGGTCGGCTCGGTGCTGTCGCGCGAAGACATGCTGCACATCGCGCTGATGGCGTCCGAGAACCGCGCGGCGGCGTCGATGTCGCGCTACTACCCGGGCGGCCGTCCGGCGTTCATCGCGGCGATGAACGCAAAGGCGAAGGCGCTCGGTATGACCGATACGCACTTCGAGAACTCCACCGGGCTGTCGAGCTCGAACGTGTCGAGCGCGCGTGACCTCGTGAAGATGGTCGACGCGGCGTACCAGTACCCGCTGATCCGCAAGTTCTCGACCGATCGCAGCTACGAGGTGTACACGGGCAAGCGGAACCTCGCCTACAACAGCACGAATGCGCTGATCCGCGGCAACGGCTCGTGGGACATCGGCCTGCAGAAGACCGGCTTCATCAACGAAGCGGGCGAGTGCCTCGTGATGCAGGCGACGATCCATGGCCGTCCGATGGTGATGGTGCTGCTCGACTCGTACGGCAAGTATTCGCGTTTCGCCGATGCGTCACGGCTGCGCAACTGGCTCGACGCCGGCGGCGGCGAGCGCCTGACGGCAGCCAATTCGCCGAACGGCGGCACCTGATCGTGCTTCCGGCGGCGCTTCGGCGCCGCGATGCCGAAACCAGCGAAACCAGCAAAAAGCCCCGCGAAAAACGCGGGGCTTTTTTTCGTTCGTCCGGTTCCGCGGCAGCCGCTCAGGCCTGCCGCTGCAGGCCATTCGCGTCCTTCGCGTTTTCGGGCCGGTAACCGAGCGATTCCGAGATGGTCAGCGCGGTGCGGCTCAACTGGCCGAGCCACGCGTCCTGGAGGCGGTCGGCCGGCGCCGACAGCGACAGGCCCGCGACGAGCTTGCCCGAATCGTCGTAGATGCCCGCTGCAATGCAGCGCACGCCCAGTTCGAGTTCCTCGTTGTCGCGTGCGCATGATTGCTGGCGCACGATCGTCAACTCACGCTCGAGCTTCGCAATCTCGGTGATGCTGTTCTGCGTGTGGCCGGCGAGCCCGGTGCGCGTCGCATACGCGCGCACCCGCGACGTTTCGTCTGCCGCGAGGAACAGCTTGCCGACCGACGTCAGGTGCAGCGGCGCGCGGCCGCCGATCGCGCGCACGACCTGCATCCCGGATCGCTCCGAATACGCGCGCTCGATATAGACGATCTCGTCGCCCTGGCGTACCGACAGGTTCACGGTTTGTCCGGTGAGGCGGTGCAGTTCGCGCATCGGCATCAGCGCCGCGTCGCGCACCGACAGGCGTGCCTTCACGAGGTTGCCGAGCTCGAGCAGCCGCATGCCGAGCCGGTACGTGCCCGGATCGGAGCGGTCGACGAGGCGGCAGGTCACCATGTCGTTGAGGATGCGGTGCGCAGTCGACGGGTGCAGCTCGGTGCGTTGCGCGAGTTCCTTCAGGCTGACAGGGTCGCTGTGCGCGGCGAGGGCGTCGAGCAACCGCATCATGCGTTCGATCACCTGGATCGACGTTTTTGAATCCGGGGTCGGGTTGGTCATGTCGGAGAATCGGTTGATGCGTCAAACGCTGTTGCGCCGATTGTATCTCGTATCGTGAAAAAAGCGAACGGCGTTCGAGGAAGTCCTCGTTTCCGCGCCGGGCGGGCCGCGTTGCGCGGCGGCGTTGGTCTTGCCGGGCAAACGGCGGATAATGAGGGCCGTTTTCTCGAAGGAGCGCATATGCGAGTCGGTTTGTTCGTGACCTGCCTGGTCGATCTGATGCGTCCCGAAATCGGCTTTTCCGCGCTCAAGCTGATCCGCGACGCGGGCTTCGAGGTGTTCGTGCCGCCGGCGCAGACGTGCTGCGGCCAGCCGGCGTACAACTCCGGCGACCGCGCGCTCGCGCGCGACCTCGCGGAGAAGACGCTGCGCGAGTTCGAGCAGTTCGACTACGTGGTCGCGCCGTCGGGGTCGTGCGGCGGGATGATCCGCGCGCACTATGGCGACCTGTTCCGCGACGACCCCGAGCTGATGGGGCGTTTCTCCCGGTTCCAGCAAAAGGTCTACGAATTGACCGACTTCCTCGTGAATGTCGCGAGGGTGAAGCTCGAGCCCGGCGAGTTCGCGGGCCCGGTCACGTACCACGACTCGTGCTCGGGCTTGCGCGAGCTCGGCGTGAAGGCGCAGCCGCGCGCGCTGCTTGCGCAGCGCGGCGTCGCGATCACCGAGATGAAGGATTGCGAGCACTGCTGCGGCTTCGGCGGCACGTTCGCGGTCAAGTACGGCGACATCTCGGCGGCGATTGCCGACGAGAAATGCGCGAACGTGCGCGCGTCCGGCGCGGGCGCCGTCGTGCTCGGCGATCTCGGCTGCATGCTGAACATCGAAGGGCGGTTGCGCCGGACGGGCGACCGCGACACGCGCGTACTGCACGTCGCGCAGGTGCTCGCGGGCGACGTCTGACGCCCGGTTCCGCTCACTTTTCCCCGATACCGCGATGCAAGTCCAATCGATGCATTTCAAGGCGCGCGCCGGCCAGAAGCTCGCCGATCAGCGCCTGCAGCAGAACCTGAAGAAGCTGTCGACGAAGTTCGTGTCGGCACGCGCCGACGCGATCACGCAGATCGACTTCCCGGCGACGCGCGCGGCGCTGAAGGCGCGCCGCGACCGCGCGCTCGAGAACCTCGACGTGTGGCTCGAGGCGTTCGAGCAGG
The DNA here is from genome assembly GCF_017104785.1 of Burkholderia sp. Ac-20353. Lineage (NCBI taxonomy): Bacteria > Pseudomonadati > Pseudomonadota > Betaproteobacteria > Burkholderiales > Burkholderiaceae > Burkholderia > Burkholderia sp. Ac-20353. The sequence continues at coordinate 7,886 of NZ_JAAGPL010000121.1, forward strand.
AGGCGACGCGGCGCGGCACCACGGTGCTGTTCGCGGAGACGACGGCCGACGCCGCGCGGCTCGTCGCCGACATCGCGCGCCGTCACGACGTGAAGAAGGTCATCAAGACCAAGTCGATGGTGACCGAGGAAATGCAGCTCAACGCGGTGCTCGCGGAGATGGGCGTGCAGTCGATCGAGACCGATCTCGGCGAATACATCCTGCAGATCAACGACAACGAGCCGCCGAGCCACATCATCGCGCCCGTCGTGCACAAGGACAAGGACGAGATCGCCGACCTGTTCGCGCGCACTCACCACCGCGAACGGCTCACCGAGATTCCCGACATGACGCGCGAGGCGCGCGAGATGCTGCGCCCGCAATTCCTGTCGGCCGACATGGGCGTGACGGGCGGCAACTTCGTGATCGCCGAGACGGGTTCGGTCGCGCTCGTGACGAACGAGGGCAACGAGGGGATGTGCACGGTGATGCCGCGCGTGCACGTCGCGGTGACGGGCATCGAGAAGGTGCTGCCGACGCTCGAGGATCTCGCGACCGCGATGCGCCTGCTGCCGCGCTCGGCCACCGGCCAGAAGGCGTCGAACTATTTCTCGCTGCTGACGGGGCCGCGCCAGCCGGGCGACGAGGACGGCCCCGAGCACAACTACGTGGTGCTCGTCGACGGCGGCCGCACGGGCCTCATCGGCGGCGAATTCCAGGAGATGCTGCGCTGTATCCGCTGCGGTGCGTGCATGAACCATTGCCCCGTGTACCAGAAGGTCGGCGGCCATGCGTACGGCTGGGTCTATCCGGGGCCGATGGGCTCGGTGCTGACGCCGAGCTACGTCGGGCTCGACCGTGCGCTCGACCTGCCGCAGGCGGCGACGCTGTGCGGCGAGTGCGACAGCGTGTGTCCGGTCGGCATTCCGTTGTCGCATCTGCTGCGCACGCTGCGCGAGAAGCAGGTCGAGCGGCATCTGCGGCCATGGCGCGAGCGGGCGGCGCTCGCCGTGTGGGGCTTCGTCGCGCGTCGGCCGATGCTGTACGCGCTGACGACGAAACTCGCGGTGCGCATACTCGAGCGGCTGGGTGGCGATCGCGGCATGCTGCGGCGCCTGCCGATGATGGGCGGCTGGATGGATACGCGCGACCTGCCCGTGCCGACGGGGCGCACGTTCCGCGAGCTGTACGCGGCGTCCCGCAGCCATCTCGGCTGACCGCGCGCGACTGTTCATCGGGCCGCAACACTGCGTTCGCTATTTGCATATTTATCCCGATAGATGCGATCTATAGAATTGCGCCTGTAGTCCCCGGAAGAGGGTTTCGGGGCATCAGGTCAAGGAGGTCGCATCATGAAAAAGACAATATCGATGTACTGGCCGTTGGCGATCATCGTGCCGCTCGCGGCTGCCGCTTATCTGCACTCGGTCGGTAGCGCACCGTCGCGCGGGCCGCTTGCGGTTCACCAGGCATCGGCGGAGCTCGCGCGCACCGTGTCGTTCGGTCTCGTCGGCGATACGGCGAAATCGCTGCCTGCTGCGTCGGGCGACGTCGCACTCGCCGTGCCGAAGGCGCTTTGACGCAGTTTGCCGTCGCGTGGCGCGGCGGCGCGAATCCGCGTGCCTTTGTATAATGGCGCGTTCTGTCCATGCGCGGTCCGCCGCGGCTTTCCGGTAGCGTGATGACCCGCGTAGCGATCTGTTTCGTCTGTCTCGGCAACATCTGCCGTTCTCCCACCGCGGAAGGCGTGATGCGCCATCAGGTAGAGGCTGCCGGGCTGTCGGATCGCGTCGAAATCGATTCTGCCGGCACGGGCGACTGGCACGTTGGCGAGCCGCCCGATGCGCGGGCGCAGACGGCCGCAAGCGCGCGCGGCTACGACCTGTCGGCGCTGCGCGCGCGGCAGGTGGGCGTAGCCGATTTCGAGCGCTTCGATCTGCTGCTCGCAATGGACGAGGCCAATCTCGCGGAACTGCGCCGGCGCTGCCCGCCGCAATTTCGAGGCAAGCTGCGGCTGCTGATGGCGTTCGCGCCGCAGGCGCTGGAAACCGAGGTTGCTGACCCTTATTTCGGCGGCGCGCAAGGTTTCGAGCAAGTGCTCGACCAGTGCGAGGACGCGTGCCGCGGCCTGCTGGATACGTTGCGCGAGCGCGTGTCGAGTTGAGTTCCGAAGCGGTTCTCGAAGTGGTTCTGTTAACTGCTTTGCGAATACCCTGTTGAAGACAGGGATACTTGACTAAATTCGTCAAATATTTATACTTGACCAAAATCGTCAAGATTGCAGTCCCCTAGACACCATGAGACTCACCACTAAAGGTCGTTTCGCCGTCACGGCGATGATTGACTTGGCACTGCGCCAAGAGCAGGGCCCGGTGACGCTTGCAGGCATCAGCCAGCGCCAGCGGATTTCGCTCTCGTACCTCGAACAGCTGTTCGGCAAGCTGCGCAGACATGAAATCGTCGAATCCGTGCGCGGTCCGGGCGGCGGCTACAACCTCGCGCGTCGCGCGCAGGACGTCACCGTTGCCGACATCATCATTGCGGTCGACGAACCGCTCGATGCCACGCAGTGCGGCGGCAAAGGCACGTGCGACGGCTCGAAGCAGCCGGACGGCCATTGCATGACGCACGAGCTGTGGGCCACCCTCAATCAGAAGATGGTCGAATACCTCGATTCGGTGTCGCTGCAGGATCTCGTCGATCAGCAGCGCACGCGCGAAGGCGCGCCCGCAGTGCTGCGCGACCGCCGCTCGCCGGAGCCCGTCGCCGCGCCCGCCGAGCCGGTGCGCACGATGCCGCTCGGTCCGAATTCGGTGTTCAATATCGCCAGTTCGTGAGTGCCGACACGGCCCGCTGACATCCAACACATAGTCCCTGCACAGAATACCCGGAGCGACAGATGACCCAAGAGACTCTCCACCTGCCCATCTACATGGATTACAGCGCGACGACGCCGGTCGATCCGCGCGTGGTCGACAAGATGGTGCCGTACCTGCGCGAGCAGTTCGGCAATCCGGCGTCGCGCAGCCACGCGTACGGCTGGGACGCGGAACGCGCGGTCGAAGAGGCTCGCGAGCAGGTCGCCGCGCTCGTGAACGCGGATCCGCGGGAAATCATCTGGACGTCGGGCGCGACCGAGTCGGACAACCTCGCGATCAAGGGCGCCGCGAACTTCTACCAGGGCAAGGGCAAGCACATCATCACGGTGAAGACCGAGCACAAGGCCGTGCTCGACACCTGCCGCGAGCTCGAGCGCGACGGCTTCGAAGTCACCTATCTGGACGTGAAGGATAACGGACTGATCGACCTCGACGCGTTCAAGGCCGCGTTGCGCCCGGACACGATCGTCGTGTCGGTGATGCACGTCAACAACGAGATCGGCGTGATCCAGGACATCGAGACGATCGGCGAGATCTGTCGCGAAAAGGGCATCATCTTCCACGTCGACGCCGCGCAGTCCACCGGCAAGGTCCAGATCGACCTCGCGAAGCTGAAGGTCGACCTGATGTCGTTCTCCGCGCACAAGACCTACGGCCCGAAGGGTATCGGCGCGCTGTACGTGCGCCGCAAGCCGCGCGTGCGCATCGAAGCGCAGATGCACGGCGGCGGTCACGAGCGCGGGATGCGTTCGGGCACGCTGGCGACGCACCAGATCGTCGGCATGGGTGAGGCATTCCGCATCGCCAGGGAAGAAATGGCGACCGAGAACGAGCGGATCCGGATGCTGCGCGACAAGCTGCTGCGCGGCCTGTCGCAGATCGAGGAAACCTACGTGAACGGTGACATGGAACACCGGATCCCGCACAACCTGAACATCAGCTTCAACTTCGTCGAAGGCGAGTCGCTGATCATGGCGATCAAGGACGTCGCGGTGTCGTCGGGCTCCGCGTGCACGTCGGCGTCGCTGGAGCCGTCGTACGTGCTGCGTGCGCTCGGCCGCAACGACGAACTCGCGCACAGCTCGATCCGCTTCACGGTCGGCCGCTTCACGACGGAGCAGGAGGTGGACTACGTGATCAATCTGCTGAACAGCAAGATCGCGAAGCTGCGCGAACTGTCGCCGCTTTGGGAAATGCACCAGGAAGGCATCGATCTGTCGACGATCGAATGGGCCGCGCACTAAAACCGCATTGAATACATACGCGGGCGGATTGGCGCACGCAGACGTAACGAGTCAAGGAGTCTGAGTCATGTCTTACAGCAACAAGGTTCTGGATCACTACGAAAACCCGCGTAACGTCGGCTCGTTCGCGAAGGACGACGACGCAGTCGGCACGGGCATGGTCGGCGCGCCGGCCTGCGGCGACGTGATGAAGCTGCAGATCCGCGTCGGTGCGGACGGTGTGATCGAGGACGCAAAGTTCAAGACGTACGGTTGCGGCTCGGCGATCGCGTCGAGCTCGCTCGTGACCGAATGGGTGAAGGGCAAGACGCTCGACGAGGCGCTGTCGATCAAGAACACGCAGATCGCCGAAGAGCTCGCGCTGCCGCCCGTGAAGATCCACTGTTCGATCCTCGCGGAAGACGCGATCAAGGCGGCGGTGGCCGACTACAAGAAGCGCCACGACGGCGAGCAAGGCGATCAGGCAGCTGCCTGAGCGCCATCGAGCGACTAGCTGGAACGCGACGCGCCGCGATCGGCGCGCCGCGGCAAGGACATCATGGCAATTACACTGACCGAAAAAGCAGCGCAGCACGTCCAGAAGTACCTGGGCCGGCGCGGCAAGGGGCTGGGCCTGCGGCTCGGCGTTCGCACGACCGGTTGCTCGGGCCTCGCGTACAAGCTCGAGTATGTCGATGAGCTCGCACCCGAGGATCAGGTGTTCGAGAGCCATGGCGTGAAGGTCATCGTCGATCCGAAGAGCCTCGCGTACATCGACGGCACCGAACTCGATTTCGCGCGCGAAGGCCTGAACGAAGGGTTCAAGTTCAACAACCCGAACGTGAAGGACGAGTGCGGCTGCGGCGAATCGTTCCGCGTGTGACGACCGCGCGATGCGGGCAAGAGGCGGCACATGCCGCCTTTTTAATGCGCGGCGTTCGCCGCGCGACGAACTGGAATTGAACGCGACGATGGTCTCGCTGAAAGACAGCCACTTCGACCTGTTCCACCTGCCGGCGCAGTTCGCGATCGACGATGCGGCGCTCGACGCCGCGTACCGGACCGTGCAGACGCAGGTGCATCCCGACCGCTTCGCGGCGGCGGGCGACGCGCAGAAGCGCATCGCGATGCAATGGGCGACCCGTGCGAACGAGGCATACCGGACGTTGCGCGATCCGCTGAAGCGGGCGACCTATCTGCTGTTGCTGCGCGGCGTCGATATCGGTGCGGAGAACAACACCGCGATGGAGCCGGCGTTCCTGATGCAGCAGATGGAGTGGCGCGAAGGCATCGAGGATGCCGCGGCGGCGCGTAACGTCGATGCACTCGACGCGCTGCTTGCCGAACTGCGCGACGAAAAGCGCGCGCGTCTCGAACGTCTCGGCACGTTGCTCGACAGCGGCGCGGACCAGCCCGCCGCCGAGGCCGTGCGCCAGATGATGTTCATCGAGCGGGTCGCGTCGGAAGTGAGCGCGCAGATCGAGCGGCTCGAACATTAACCGCGTGCGTCGCAGCACGCGCAGCAAACGGGCGTGAGCGCCCGAACGAACCAAGATGGCTTTACTGCAAATTTCCGAACCGGGCATGGCGCCGGCGCCGCACCAGCGGCGGCTCGCCGTCGGGATCGATCTCGGCACGACGAACTCGCTCGTCGCGGCCGTGCGCAACAGCGTGCCGGAAGTGTTGCCGGACGACGCGGGCCGCGTGCTGCTGCCGTCGGTGGTGCGTTACCTCGAGAAGGGCGGCCGCCGGATCGGTCACGACGCGAAGGAGCAGGCCGCGACCGACCCGCGCAACACGATCGTGTCGGTCAAGCGCTTCATGGGCCGCGGCAAGGCCGAAGTCGAAGGCGCGGCGAACGCGCCGTACGAATTCGTCGACGCGCCGGGCATGGTGCAGATCCGCACCGTCGACGGCGTGAAGAGCCCGGTCGAGGTGTCGGCCGAGATTCTCGCAACGCTGCGCCAGCGCGCGGAAGATACGCTCGGCGACGAGCTGGTCGGCGCGGTGATCACGGTGCCGGCCTATTTCGACGAAGCGCAGCGCCAGGCGACGAAGGATGCCGCGCGTCTCGCCGGCCTGAACGTGCTGCGCCTGCTGAACGAACCGACCGCGGCGGCGATTGCCTACGGCCTCGACAACGCGGCCGAAGGTCTGTACGCGGTATATGACCTCGGCGGCGGCACGTTCGACCTGTCGATCCTGAAGCTGACGAAGGGCGTGTTCGAAGTGCTCGCCGCGGGCGGCGACTCGGCGCTTGGCGGCGACGATTTCGACCATGCGCTGTTCGCTCACGTGCTCGCGCAGGCCGGCATCGATCCGGCGACGCTCGCGCCCGAGGACGTGCGCCTGCTGCTCGATCGCGTGCGCGTGCTGAAGGAAGCGCTGTCGGCGGCACCGCAGGCGTCGCTCGACGTCACGCTGTCGACCGGCGTGCAGCTCGCGCAGACGGTCACGCACGATACGTTCGCCGCGCTCGTCGAGCCGCTCGTGCAGCGTACGCTGACGCCGACCCGCAAGGCACTGCGCGACGCGCAGGTGACGCCGGCCGATATCAAGGGTGTGGTGCTCGTCGGCGGCGCGACGCGCATGCCGGTGATCCGCGACGCGGTCGCGAAGCATTTCGGCCAGCCGCCGCTCGTGAATCTCGATCCGGACCAGGTCGTCGCGCTCGGCGCGGCGATCCAGGCCGACCTGCTCGCCGGCAATCGCGGCAGCGGCGACGACTGGCTGCTGCTCGACGTGATCCCGCTGTCGCTCGGCGTCGAGACGATGGGCGGCCTCGTCGAGAAGATCATTCCGCGCAATTCGACGATCCCGATCGCGCGCGCGCAGGAGTTCACGACCTTCAAGGACGGCCAGACCGCGATGGCGATCCACGTCGTGCAGGGCGAGCGCGAGCTCGTCGCCGACTGCCGTTCGCTCGCGCGTTTCGAGCTGCGGGGCATTCCGCCGATGGTGGCCGGTGCCGCGCGCATCCGCGTGACCTATCAGGTCGACGCGGACGGGCTGCTGTCGGTGTTCGCGCGCGAACAGCATTCGGGCGTCGAGGCGTCGGTTGTCGTGAAGCCGTCGTACGGCCTCGCCGACGACGACATCGCGAAGATGCTCGAGGAAAGCTTCAAGACCGCCGAGATCGACATGCGCGCGCGCGCATTGCGCGAGGCGCAGGTCGAGGCCGAGCGGATGGTCGAGGCGACGGAAGCGGCGCTTGCCGCGGACGGCGAACTGCTCGACGATGCCGAGCGCGCGGATGTCGACGCGCGTGTCGCGGCGCTGCGCACGGTCGCGCAGGGCGACGACACGGACGCGATCGAGGCGGCGACCAAGTCGCTCGCGGAAGGCACCGACGAATTCGCCGCGCGCCGGATGGACAAGAGCATCAAGCGCGCGCTCGCCGGCCGCCGGCTCGACGAGATCTGAACGAACTGAGCGAACAACATGCGCGCCGGCCGGCGACGGCCGGCGCTATGATGAATCGTGCGGCGCAAGCCGCCGCACCTGGAATGACGGAACGGACATGCCTCAACTGGTAGTGCTGCCTCACGTCGAACTGTGCCCGGATGGCGCGGTGATCGACGCGACGCCCGGCAAGAGTATTTGCGACAACCTGCTCGACAACGGCATCGAGATCGAACACGCTTGCGAGAAGTCGTGCGCGTGCACGACCTGCCACGTGGTGATCCGCGAGGGCTTCAACGATCTGGAACCGTCCGAGGAGGACGAGGACGACCTGCTCGACAAGGCGTGGGGCCTCGAGCCGACGTCGCGCCTGTCGTGCCAGGCGATCGTGCAGGAAGATTCGGACCTGGTGGTCGAGATTCCGAAGTACTCGATCAATCACGCGAAAGAAAATCATTGACGGCTTTGCATCGGACCGGAGGGCAAGCGATGAAATGGACTGATTCGCGCGAGATCGCGATCGCGCTGGCGGACAAGCATCCCGATATCGATCCGCAGCGGATCAATTTCGTCGATTTGCGTCAGTGGGTGCTCGAACTCGACGGATTCGCCGACGATCCGACGCACTCCGGCGAGAAGATTCTCGAAGCGATCCAGGCGCACTGGATCGACGAATCGGACTTCGACGACGAAGACTGAACGCCGCGCATCGCACCGCACCGCGTGCGCGATTCCCGTCTGCAGCAACAAAAACGGCTCGTGAGCAATCACGAGCCGTTTTTCGTTGTTGCGTCAAACTGCCCGCGCTTCGCACGCGGGCAGCCGGGCGGTCATGCGCCGACCAGCGTCCCGTTCTCGATCCGCACGCGCTGGCCCTGACCGAACGGCGGCGGGTTGTGGTACGTGAACGTGCGCGTCGTGCCGTTTTCCATCTGCACTTGCACCTGGTAGTCGGTTTCCGCACGCACCTGCTTCTCGACCTGGTTGCCGGCAAGGCCGCCGCCCAGCGCGCCGAGCAGCGTCATGGCGGTCCGGCCGTTGCCGTGACCGAACTGGTTGCCGAGCAGGCCGCCTGCCGCGGCGCCGCCGACTGCGCCGATACCCGAGCTCTGGCCCGGCGTGCGCGACTGGTTGATCGCAACGACCGTACCGCAGGTCTGGCAGTAGGACGGGGACGGCTGCGCGTAACCGCCGCCTTGCTGCGCGTACTGAGGCGGCTGCGGGGCCGTCGACGCATGGTGGCGATGGTGCGGCGGCGCCGGGCGCGGTGCGGGTTGCGGCTGGGCCTGGGCGACCGGCGCCTGCTGTTGCGGCGCTTGCTCGGCTGCGATCTGCTGCGCTTGCGCGGCACGTGCCGCGCTGGCCGCCGCTGCCGTGTCGACCGCCGGTTGCGACGCGATCAGCGCGGCCTGAGTCTGGCCGTTCTGCTCGTTGTTGCCGGTCGCCTTCGGGATCAGGCCGGTGATGGCTGCGGTCGCCGCGAGGCTCGCGACGATGACAGCGCCCGCCGCGGTGGCGACGAGCGGGTGGAGGCGTTGCTTTTGCGGCGTGGTCTGGTTCTGGTTGTCCATTTTTTGCTCTCCTGTCGACCCGGGCTCGCGCATCAGCGCTGATTCGGGTCACATGCAAAGCTGGCGCACGCGTTCGTGCGTTTATTTTGCAAACGCAGTGTCGTCCAGACGCGCGCGGCGCGCCGTATCAAGTTGTAACGATTCGCAGTGGAAAATTTCCCGGCAAGACAGGGAAAACCCGGGGAGGGCTCGTGCGACGAGGAGATAAAGCGGGGGCGGATCATTTGCCGGCGGGCGCCGGCAGGCGGGATTTACGCGCAGTTACAAAGCCGGGGACTGCGCGCCGCGGGGTGCGGCGCGCAGGAGCCAAGGCCGGTGGTCAGTCTTCGCGGCGCAGGTGCGGGAACAGCAGCACGTCGCGGATCGTCGGGCTGTCGGTCAGCAGCATCACGAGACGGTCGATGCCGATCCCGCAGCCGCCCGTCGGAGGCATCCCGTATTCGAGCGCGCGGATGTAGTCGGCGTCGAAGAACATCGCTTCCTCGTCGCCGGCATCCTTTTGCTCGACCTGCTTCTTGAAGCGGGCTGCCTGGTCTTCCGGATCGTTCAGCTCCGAGAAGCCGTTCGCGATCTCGCGGCCCGTCATGAACAGCTCGAAACGCTCGGTGATGCCCGGCACCGTGTCCGATGCGCGCGCGAGCGGCGACACCTCGACCGGGTAGTCGATGATGTAGGTCGGCTCCCACAGCTGCGCTTCGGCGGTTTCCTCGAACAGCGCGAGCTGCAGTGCGCCGATGCCCGCGTTCAGGAACGCCGGCTGCGTGACGTCGACGCCGAGGCGCTTCAGTTCGCTGCGCAGGAATGCATCGTCCGTCAGCTGGCCGTCGGTGTATTGCGGCGCGTATTTCTGGATCGCCTGCGAGATCGTCAGGCGGTGGAACGGTTTCGCGAGGTCGAGCTCGCGGCCCTGGTACTGGATCGTCGCGGTGCCGAGCGCATCGATCGCCGCCTGGCGAATCAGCTGCTCGGTGAAGTCCATCAGCCAGCGGTAGTCGGTGTACGCGGCGTAGAACTCCATCATCGTGAATTCCGGATTGTGGCGCGGTGACACGCCCTCGTTACGGAAATTCCGGTTGATTTCGAACACGCGCTCGAAGCCGCCGACGATCAGCCGCTTCAGGTACAGCTCCGGCGCAATGCGCAGGAACATCTGCATGTCGAGTGCGTTGTGATGCGTGACGAACGGCTTCGCGGCCGCGCCGCCCGGGATCGGGTGCAGCATCGGTGTCTCGACTTCCATGAACTCGGCCGTATCCATGAACTTGCGGATCGACGCGATTGTCTTGGTGCGCGCACGGAACGTGTCGCGCGTTTCCGGCGTGACGATCAGGTCGACGTAGCGCTGGCGATAGCGCATTTCCTGGTCGGCGAGGCCGTGGAACTTGTCCGGCAGCGGGCGCAGCGCCTTCGACAGCAGGCGCAGCTCCTTGCACTGGACCGACAGCTCGCCCTTGTTGGTGCGAAACAGCACGCCGCGCGCGGCCACGATATCGCCGAGGTCCCACTTCTTGAACGCGTCGTAGGTTTCCGCGCCGACGTCGTTCGGCGTCACGAAGAACTGGATCTGACCCGAACCGTCCTGCACCGTCGCGAAGCTTGCCTTGCCCATCACGCGCTTGAGCATCATGCGGCCGGCGATCGCGACTTCGAACGGGTTCGCTTCGAGCGCTGCCTTGTCCGAATCGGCGAATTTCGCCTGCAGCTCGGCTGCGTGATGCGTCGGCTGGAAATCGTTCGGGTAGGCGACGCCTTGCTCGCGCAATGCGCGCAGCTTCTCGCGGCGTTCGGCGATGATCTGGTTTTCGTCCGCCGCGACGGCGGGCTGCGTTTGGGTCGATTCGTTCATGATGGTCGGGATTCGGGGTGGGTGCGGCAACGCAAACGGGGGAGGGGGGCGGCGCGGCGGGGCCGCGCCGCGGCGCTTACACGCCCTGTTTGAGGCTCGCGCTGATGAAGTCGTCGAGATCACCGTCGAGGACGGCTCGCGTATTGCTCATTTCGACGTTCGTGCGCAGGTCCTTCACGCGGCTCTGGTCGAGCACGTACGAACGGATCTGATGGCCCCAGCCCACATCGGTCTTGCTCGATTCGAGCTTGTCCTGCTCGGCCTGGCGCTTGCGCATCTCGGCTTCGTACAGGCGCGATTTCAGCATTGCCATCGCTTCGGCACGGTTGCGGTGCTGCGAGCGGTCGTTCTGGCACTGCACGACGATGCCGGTCGGCATGTGCGTGATCCGCACGGCCGAGTCGGTCTTGTTGATGTGCTGGCCGCCCGCGCCCGATGCGCGGTACGTGTCGATGCGCAGGTCGGCCGGATTGACCTCGACTTCGATCGAGTCGTCGATTTCCGGATACACGAACACCGACGAGAACGACGTGTGGCGGCCGCCCGACGAGTCGAACGGCGACTTGCGCACGAGGCGGTGGATGCCCGTTTCGGTGCGCAGGAAGCCATACGCGTATTCGCCCGTGACCTTGACCGTCGCGTTCTTGATGCCGGCGACGTCGCCGTCGGATTCTTCCAGCACTTCGGCCTTGAAGCCCTTGCGCTCGCAGTAGCGCAGGTACTGGCGCAGCAGCATCGACGCCCAGTCGCACGCCTCGGTGCCGCCGGCGCCGGCCTGGATGTCGATGAAGCAGTTGTTCGGGTCGGCCGGGTTCGAGAACATCCGGCGGAACTCGATGTCGCCGACGCGCGCTTCGAGCTTCGCAGCGTCTTCCTCGGATGCGACGAGGGTGTCCTCGTCGTCTTCCTCGCGTGCCATCTCGAACAGGTCGAGCGCATCGCGCAGGTCGCTATCGAGCACCGTCAGCGTCGTGACGACGCCTTCGAGCAGCTTCTTTTCGCGGCCGAGCGCCTGGGCGTTCTTCGAATCGTTCCAGACGTTCGGGTCTTCGAGTTCCTTGTTGACTTCGGTCAGACGCGCAGCTTTGGCGTCGTAGTCAAAGATACCCCCGAAGCTCGCCCGCGCGGCTGCGCAGGTCGAGCAGGGAGCTTTCGATCGCGTTGAGACGTTCCGCTTCCATGATCGTTTCGCTTTTCGTGCTTCGTAAAAAAGCGGAATTATAGCCGATCGGGGCGGCCTCCCGGTGGCGCCGGCAGGGGGGCGACGCTCGTCCGCGCCCCGCCGGGCGAGGCGGTGCGCGGCCCCGGGCGCGCTCGGGCGGCCATGCAGGTGCCCATGTAGGCGCCCGCTCAGGCGCCCGCGTGCTCGACGATCAACTGCACGCGCGTGACGCCGTTCCACGTGTCCGCGACGAGGCGGTACGCGAGGAACGCGCTCGCCGGCAGCGGCTCCGTGTGGTTGAACCAGATCGCGTTGAAGCGCTGGCGGCCGCGCGCAAGCTGCAGCTTCAGGTGCTTCTCCTTCACGAGCGACTGCGACACGACGTCGAATTCGCCCGAGAACAGCGGGGCCGGAAAGCCCTGGCCCCAGACGGCCTCGTCGAGCAGCCCGACGAACTGCGGCGTGAAGTATGCGTCCTCGAGCTCGCCATCGGTCTCGATCACGCGGGCGAGCGCATCGTCCGACAGCCATTCGCGTGCGACTGCCTCGAACGCGGCCGCGAAGCGCGGCACGTTCGCGGTGTCGAGCGTAATGCCGGCCGCCATCGCATGGCCGCCGAACGCGACGATCAGGTCGGGTTCGCGCTTCGACACGAGGTCGAGCGCGTCGCGCAGATGGAAACCGGGGATCGATCGCCCGGAGCCCTTGACGCGCGCACCTTGCTCGTCCGCATGCGCGAACGTGAACGACGGCCGGTGGAATTTCTCCTTCAGGCGGCCGGCGACGATGCCGATCACGCCCTGGTGCCATTCGGGATTGAACAGCGTGATCGTGCACGCGTCGGCCGGATCGACGTGCGCGAGATCGGCGAGCGCCTGCTGCTGCATCCCGGCCTCGATCTCGCGGCGCTCGCGGTTCATCGTGTCGAGCTGTTGCGCGAGCTCCCACGCACGGCCGACGTCGTCGGTGATCAGGCACTCGATCCCGAGCGACATGTCGGACAGCCGCCCGGCGGCGTTCAGCCGCGGACCGAGCCCGAAGCCGAGGTCGAAGCCCGACGCAGTGCGGGCGTCGCGGGCGGCCGCGCGGAACAGCGCGGCGATGCCCGGCTGCATCCGGCCGTTGCGGATCCGTTGCAGCCCCTGTGCGACCAGCACGCGGTTGTTGCCGTCGAGCCGCACGACGTCGGCGACGGTGCCGAGCGCGACGAGGTCGAGCAGGCCGTCGAGGCGCGGCTCGGCTTCCTTGCTCGCGAACGCGCCGCGGCGGCGCAGCTCGGCGCGCAGCGCGAGCAGCACGTAGAACATCACGCCGACGCCGGCGATGTGCTTGCTCGGGAACCCGCAGCCCGGCTGGTTCGGGTTGACGATCGCGCGCGCGGCGGGCAGTGCGTCGCCGGGCAGGTGATGGTCGGTCACGAGCACGTCGATGCCGCGCGCATTCGCGGCCTCGACGCCCGCGACGCTCGCGATGCCGTTGTCGACGGTGATCAGCAGGTCGGGCTTGCGCGCGGCCGCGAGTGCCACGATTTCGGGCGTGAGGCCGTAGCCGTACTCGAAGCGGTTCGGCACCAGGTAGTCGATCTGCGCGCCGAACATCCGCAACCCGCGCACCGCGACCGCGCAGGCGGTCGCGCCGTCGCAGTCGTAGTCGGCGACGACGAGCAGGCGGCGCCGGTCGGCGATCGCGTCGGCGAGCAGCGCGGCTGCGTCGGCGCAGCCTTTCAGTTCGGTGGGCGGAACGAGGCGCGCGAGCGCGGTTTCGATGTCGGACGGGGACTGCACGCCGCGCGCGGCATACAGGCGCGCGAGCACGGGGTGCAGGCCGTGGCGCGCGAGCGCTTCGGCGTCGGCTGGCGCGACGGAACGGGTAACGATGCGGGTCATGCTGGGTCGCTTTATTCGAACAGGGACGCGAGCGCGCGGCGGCGCCAGAACTTGCGCAGGTCGCCGCGGGTCGCCCGCAGGGTCGCGGAGCTGGTGTCGCCGCACAGCGTGACGTCGACGCTTGCCAGCTCGCCGCGCTGCAGCGCGGTGAGGGCGGGCGCGAACCAGTCGCGTTCCAGCGCGGCGAGCGTGTCGTGCCAGCGCGCCCAGTCCTGTTCGATGAATGGGGTCGTGAGCGCCGACAGTTCGACGAGCGTCGCGCCGTCGGCGGCGGCGAGTTGGTCGAACGCGGCGGGTGGAGTGCCGGCGGCGGCCCGCGCGGCGCGCGCGAGGCCGAGTGCCGCGGGCGATGCAGACAGCACGCGCGCGAACGGCTGGCCGACGGGCTTCAGCGCGCCCTGCGCGTGAAACCAGATCGAGTTGACGGCGGGCAGGCCGCGCGCCTCGCGCGCTTCGTTGACGGGGTGCTGGAACCATGCCATCTGCACTTCGTTCTGCAGCTTCATCCACATCCGCGAGCGTTCGCCCGTGTGCGCCTCGTGCGGCAGCCAGATCTCGATGTTGCGGCCGCTCGCGCGCAACGGTGCGGCGCCGGCCAGGCTGCGAAGCTGCTCGCTCGACAGGTACCAGCGGCTCGGCCGCGGGGCTTCGAGCCGCACGCCGAGTTCCTCGATCAGCGGGCGTGCGACGGCGAGCAGCGCGGCCGCGTCGCCGTCATCGAGCGCCAGCGCGGCCGGATCGACGAGCACGAGATGGTCGTGCGCGATCTCGACGTGCACGGGTTCGACGCAGGCCCACGCGTGGTCGCCCGGGTCGCCGCCGTCGGCGAGCAGCATGTAGGGCGCGAGCGGCGCCTCGTCGGCGGCATTGCCCTGGGCCGCGCCGAACTGGCGGGCGAGCCAGCGCTCGTGCGGCAGCGTGCGCTGGAAGTCCTCGCCGGCCACCCGCTCGACGAGGCTGGCGCGCGACAGCAACTTTTCGAGCGCAGGGCTGTCCAGCGTGTGCAGGGACGAGGCCGCATCGGCTGCCGACGGCAGTGCGAACGGAACGAGAAAATGGAGGCGTCGGTCGTGCATGATGCTGCGCATTGTATGGCAAACTGCGCGCGTGTTCGGGCGGGCCTGCGGCCCGCTCGCGCCCGGTGGCCGGTTTTGTCCCCGCCCGGGCGGGCGGCAACCGGTATCACGGGCCGCCACCCATGCCGCAACCAGCAGAAAGGATTCGCTTGAAACTTCCGTACGAATGGCAAATCGGCTGGCGCTATACGCGCGCCGGCAAACGCACGACCGGCAACGGCTTCATTTCGTTCATCGCGCTCGTGTCGATGCTCGGCATCGCGCTCGGCGTCGCGGCGCTGATCGTCGTGCTGTCGGTGATGAACGGCTTCCAGAAGGAGGTGCGCGACCGCATGCTGTCGGTGCTCGCGCACGTCGAGGTGTTTTCGCCGACGGGCTCGATGCCCGACTGGCAACTGACCGCGCAGGAGGCGCGCCGCAACCCGTCGGTGACCGGCGCCGCGCCGTATGTCGACGCGCAGGCGCTGCTCACGCGCCAGGACGCGGTGAGCGGCGTGATGCTGCGCGGCGTCGAGCCGACGCTCGAGCCGCAGGTGTCGGACATCGGCAAGGACATGAAGGCCGGCCAGTTGACGGCGCTCGTGCCGGGCCAGTTCGGCATCGTGCTCGGCGACGCGCTGGCCGGCAATCTGGGCGTGACGGTCGGCGACAAGGTCACGCTGGTCGCGCCGGAAGGCACGATCACGCCGGCCGGCATGATGCCGCGCCTGAAGCAGTTCACGGTGGTCGGCGTGTTCGAGTCCGGCCACTACGAATACGACAGCACGCTCGCGATGATCAACATTCAGGACGCCGAGGCGCTGTTCCGGCTGCCCGCGCCGACCGGCGTGCGGCTGCGGGTGCAGGACATGCAGAAGGCGCCCGAGGTGGCCGTCGAGCTGTCGCATTCGCTGTCGGGCAGCCTGTACATCCGCGACTGGACGCAGCAGAACAAGACCTGGTTCTCGGCCGTGCAGATCGAGAAGCGGATGATGTTCATCATCCTCACGCTGATCATCGCGGTGGCCGCGTTCAACCTCGTGTCGTCGCTCGTGATGACGGTCACCAACAAGCAGGCCGACATCGCGATCCTGCGCACGCTCGGCGCGCAGCCGGGCTCGATCATGAAGATCTTCGTCGTGCAGGGCGTGACGATCGGCTTCGTCGGCACTGCGACGGGCGTCGCGCTCGGCTGCCTGATCGCATGGAGCATTCCGTGGCTGATCCCGATGATCGAGCATCTGTTCGGCGTGCAGTTCCTGCCGCCGTCGGTGTACTTCATCAGCGAGCTGCCGTCCGAACTCGTCGCGAGCGACGTGATCAAGATCGGCCTCATTGCGTTCGTGCTGTCGGCGGTCGCGACGCTCTATCCGAGCTGGCGCGGCGCGAAGGTGAAACCGGCGGAGGCATTGCGCTATGAATGACCGCGCAACCGCATTCGCGGATTCACGACAACCCATCAAACAGGATTCGGCAGGTATGCAGGAATACGTGCTTCAGGCGCGCGGCATCACGAAGGCATTCGTGCAGGGCGGCTTCAACGTGCAGGTGCTCAACAACACCGAGCTGTCGGTGCGGCGCGGCGAGAAGCTGGCAGTCGTCGGCGCATCGGGCTCCGGCAAGAGCACGCTGCTGCACGTGCTGGGCGGGCTCGACGAGCCGAGCGCGGGCGAGGTGTCGCTGCTCGGCAAGCCGTTCACGCAGCTCGCGGAGCGCGAGCGCAACGACCTGCGCAATCGTGCGCTCGGCTTCGTCTACCAGTTCCATCACCTGCTGCCCGAGTTCACCGCGCTCGACAACGTCGCGATGCCGCTGCGCATCCGCCGGATGACGGCCGAGGCTGCGCGCGATGAGGCGCATGCGATGCTCGCGCGCGTCGGGCTCGGCCCGCGCGCGAAGCACCGCCCGGGCGAGCTGTCGGGCGGCGAGCGGCAACGCGTCGCGATCGCGCGCGCGCTCGTGACGAAACCCGCGTGCGTGCTCGCCGACGAGCCGACCGGCAACCTCGACGGCACGACCGCCGACACGGTGTTCAACCTGATGCTCGAGCTGTCGGAAACGCTCGATACGAGCTTCGTGATCGTCACGCACGATCCGGATCTCGCCGCGCGCTGCGACCGCATCATGCGCCTGCGCGACGGGCTGCTGCACGAAGAGCCGGCCGTCCCGGTCTGAAACACCCATCCGCGCCCCGCGCGCCGGCAGCCGTTGCATCGGGTGCCGCAGCGGGCGGGGCGGCCCGGCGAGGTCTGATATGTGGATCGACACGCATTGCCATCTCGATGCCGCCGAGTTCGATGCCGATCGGGACGCGGTCGTGCAGGCGGCACGCGACGCCGGCGTCGCGCGCGTCGTGATCCCGAGCATCGGGCGCGACAACTTCGCGACCGTGCGCGAGCTCGCGCACCGCACACCGGGCGCGGTCTACGCGCTCGGCATCCATCCGATGTATACGCCGCATGCGCGTGACAGCGATCTCGACCTGCTGCGCATGGAAATCGAGGCGAGCGTCGACGACCCGCGCTTCGTCGCGATCGGCGAGATCGGCCTCGACTATTTCGTGCCGGGGCTCGACGAGGACCGGCAGCAGTTCTTCTACCAGGGCCAGTTGAAGCTCGCGCGCGAGTTCGACCTGCCGGTGCTGTGCCATGTCCGCAAGTCGCAGGACCGCGTGCTCGCGGGGCTGCGGCGTTTCGGCGTGCGGCGCGGGATCGCGCATGCGTTCAACGGCAGCTTCCAGCAGGCGCAGGCGTATCTTGCGCAGGGTCTCCATCTCGGCTTTGGCGGCAACGTGACGTTCACGCGCGCGTTGCAGATCCGCCGGCTCGCGACGCAACTGCCCGTCGACGCGCTCGTCGTCGAAACGGATGCGCCCGACATCGCGCCCGAATGGGCGTACAAATCCCGCAACACGCCCGATCAGGTGCCCCGCATCGGCGATGTGCTCGCCGAGCTGCGTGGCGTCGATGCGGCCACGCTGGCCCTATGCACTTCGGCTAACGCGCTTGCCGCGCTGCCTCGTCTCGCGCTTTCGTCCGCATAATCGTTTCCGGACGGCCCGGCGGTAGCAAGCGCTGCGCCGGGTTTGCGGGGAGGCGGGATGCGTGTGTGGTGGGTGGCATTCGCGCTCGGCGTCGTCGTGCTGCAGCGGCAGGCGGCGTTGCCCGGCGCGGCGGGATGGTTCGGTGGCGCCGCGGCGCTGGCCGTGCTCGCGACGGCTTGCATCGCGTGTGTGCGACGTCGGCCGTGGACGCGGGCGACTGTCGCACTCGGCTGGGTGTTGTGCGCGGCCGCGGCCGGTGTGACGGGATTCGGGTATGCGGCCGCGCGGGCCGAGTGGCGGCTGCGCGATCACCTGCCTGTCGCATCGGAGGGGCGCGAGATGACGGTCACGGGCGTGATCAGGGGGCTGCCGGTGGTCGACGACACGGGCGCGCGATTCCTGCTCGCGGTCGAGTCGAACGACGCGGGCCTCGCCGATTTCCCGCCGCTGATCCGACTTTCATGGCGCACTTACGGCAGCCGAGGCGGCCGTGCTGCAGCGGCGGCGATGCCCGACCTGCGCGCCGCGCAGCGCTGGCGCCTGACGGTGCGCCTGAAACGGCCTCACGGCGAAGCGAATCCCGGGGTGCGCGACAGCGAGGCGGCGTGGCTCGGCGCGGGGATTCGCGCGCTCGGCTACGTGAGCGCGCCGCAGCGGGCGGTGCTGCTCGATGCGCGCTCGCGCGGC
>NZ_JAAGPL010000122.1:0-237 GCF_017104785.1 Burkholderia sp. Ac-20353
ACAGGTATAGGTGCAGAGAGTGAGAATGATAAGTGAAAAGAGAGGAGAACATGAGCAACTTGAGACGTAGAGTGTGGGAAGAGAAGTGGACAGGAGAAATTGTGAATATACAATAGATAGAGAAGATGCAGGAGGAAGGTGTCGAGATGTAGATAGTGTTGGATCATTTAGATCAGGAGTTTTATGAGGATTTAAAGAAGAATTGTAGGTAATAGTGAAGGATATTTTTTTTTTTTT
>NZ_JAAGPL010000123.1:0-26011 GCF_017104785.1 Burkholderia sp. Ac-20353
TCGCGGAGCGGCAGGCGCTCGCCGAGGCTGAAGCCGGAGCCGAAGCTGAAGCGGGGGCCGTAGCTGAAGCTGAAATGGGGGCGGGAGCCGAAGCGCGAGCCGCGGGAAATGCGGGAAACGCGGGAAACGCGGTAACCGCAGGAACCGCAGGAAGCGCAACAAACGCAGGAATCGCGGCGGTCACGCCCGGCGCATGGCTGGACGTATTCCGCAAGGATATGCAGAGCGTCCTGCTCGCCGAACTGGAAATCCGGTTTCAAACGGTCGAAGGGCTGCTCGCGGCACTTCGCACCAGCTAATCAATACGTTATGTCCAGAATTCGTTTTGATCTCGTTGTATTCGTGGCCGGTCTGATCGTGGTGTGCTGGATCGGCGCCGGCTATGTCGTGTCGAATCCGCTCGCGTCGGCCGTCACGCTGCTGATCGGCGCCTGCTATCTCGCCGGTGCGTTCGAACTGTGGCGCTACCGGCAGGCGACCGCGACGCTCGCGCGTGCGGTCGACGGCCTGTCCGAGCCGCCGCCGAAGCTCGATGCGTGGCTCGACATGCTGCATCCGGGCCTGCGCAGCGCGGTGCGCGCGCGCATCGAAGGCGCGCGCGCGGCGCTGCCGGGACCGGCGCTCACGCCGTACCTGGTCGGCCTGCTCGTGCTGCTCGGCATGCTCGGCACGCTGCTCGGGATGGTCGTGACGCTGAAGGGCACCGGCGCGGCGCTGGAGAGCGCGACCGACCTCGACGCGATCCGCGCATCGCTGGTCACGCCGGTCAAGGGGCTCGGGTTCGCGTTCGGCACGTCGATCGCCGGTGTCGCGACGTCCGCGATGCTCGGGCTGCTGTCCGCGCTGATCCGCCGCGAGCGGGCCGACACGGTGCAGCAGCTCGACGCGCGGATCGCGACGACGCTGCGTGTCCATTCGTCCGCGCATCAGCGCGACGAATCGTTCCGGCTGCTGCAGCAGCAGGCCGACGCGATGCCGGTGCTGGTCGACCGGCTGCAGACGATGATGACGACGCTCGAAGCGCGCAGCGTTGCGCTGCACGCGCAGCAGCTCGACAACCAGCAGGCGTTCTTCGAGCGGACCGAGCAAGCGTATGCGCGGCTCGCGTCGAGCGTCGGGCAGTCGCTGCAGGACAGTGCCGCCGCAAGCGCGCGGGTGGCCGGCGCGGCGCTGCAGCCGGTGATGGAGGCGACGATGGCGGGGCTCGAACGCGAAATGGCCGTGATGCGCGACACCGTCACGCATGCGGTCGAGCGGCAGCTCGACGGCCTGTCGAACGGCTTCGAGGCGACCACCGCGAACGTGACGGGCATCTGGGACCGCGCGCTGGCCGATCACCAGCGCACGAGCGACGCATCGGCCGAGCATCTGCGCGGCGCGCTCGGACAGTTCACGGACACGTTCGCGCAGCGTTCGACCGAGCTGCTGGATAGCGTCGCGACGCGCTTCGAGGCGACCGAGCAGCGTGTGGCGGAAGCATGGAATCACGCGCTCGCGCGGCAGGAGCAGGTCGGCGAGACGCTGGCCGGCCACAATGCGCGCGCGCTGGAGGCGGCTGCGGCGACGTTCGAGAGGCATTCGGCGTCGCTGCTGAATACGGTGAGCGAGTCGCAATCGGGTCTGCAGACGGACCTGGCGTCGCGCGACGAAGCGCGGCTGGCCGAGTGGACCGCATCGCTTGTTGCGATGTCGGCCGCGCTGCGCGACGAGTGGGCGCAGACGAGCGCAAGCAATACGAGCCGTCAGCAGGACATTTGCGACGCGCTCGCGCAAACCACGCGCGACATCAGCGCGCAAGCCACGACGTTCGAACAGCATTCGGCATCGCTGCTGCGCACGATGAGCGAATCGCATGCGGGTCTGCAGACGGAGCTGGCGTCGCGCGACGAACAGCGGCTGGCCGCGTGGACCGCATCGCTCGCTGCGATGTCGGCCGCGCTGCGCGACGAGTGGGCGCAGACGAGTGCGAACAACACGAGCCGCCAGCAGGACATCTGCGACGCGCTCGCGCAAACCACGCGCGACATCACCGCGCAGGCCGCGACGTTCGAACAGCGTTCGGCTGCGCTACTGAGCACGATGAGCGAATCGCATGCGGGGCTGCAGACGGAACTGGCGTCGCGCGACGAGCAGCGTCTGGCCGCATGGACCGCATCGCTTGTTGCGATGTCGACCGCGCTGCGCGACGAGTGGGCGCAGACGAGCGCAAGCAACACGAGCCGCCAGCAGGACATTTGCGACGCGCTCGCGCAGACCACACGCGACATCACCGCGCAGGCCGCGACGTTCGAACAGCGTTCGGCTGCGCTGCTGAGCACGATGAGCGAATCGCATGCGGGGCTGCAGACGGAACTGGCATCGCGCGACGAGCAGCGTCTGGCCACCTGGACCGCATCGCTCGCGTCGATCGCGGCGAAGCTCGACGAGCAATGGGCGCAGGCGAGCGTGCATGCGGCGAGCCGCCAGCAGGACATCTGCGACGCGCTCGCGCAGACCACGCGCGACCTCACCGCGCAGGCCGCGACGTTCGAACAGCATTCGGCTGCGCTGCTGCACACGATCGGCGAATCGCACGCGAACCTGCAGACCGAACTGACCGTGCGCGACGAGCAGCGGCTCTCCGCATGGACCGACGCGCTCGCGTCGATGGCGGCCGCGCTGCGCGACGAATGGGCACAGACGAGCACGCACGCGGCGACCCGCCAGCAGGACATCTGCGACACGCTGGCGCGCACCGCGAACGACATCACGGCGCAGGCGCAGGCGCACGCGAGCGACACGATCAACGAAATCTCGCGGCTCGTGCAGGCCGCGTCGGAGGCGCCGAAGGCCGCAGCCGAGGTCGTCGCCGAACTGCGTCAGCGCCTGTCGGACAGCATGGTCCGCGACACCGCGATGCTGGAGGAGCGCAGCCGCCTGCTCGCGACGCTCGAAACGCTGCTCGACGCGGTCAACCACGCGTCGACCGAGCAGCGCGGCGCGGTCGATGCGCTGGTCGGCACGTCGGCCGAGCTGCTGGAGCGTGTCGGTGCGCGCTTCAACGATACGGTCGACGCGGAAACCCGCAAGCTCGATAGCGTGACCGCGCAGGTGACGGCGGGCGCGGTCGAGGTCGCGAGCCTCGGCGATGCGTTCGGGATGGCCGTGCAGGCATTCGGCGAGTCGAACGACAAGCTGCTGACCCACCTGCAGCGGATCGAAGCCGCGCTCGAGAAATCGCTCGCGCGCAGCGACGAGCAGCTCGAGTACTACGTCGCGCAGGCGCGCGAAGTGATCGACCTGAGCATGATGTCGCAGAAGCAGATCGTCGAAGACCTGCAGCACCTCGCCGGCCGGCGAGCGTCCGTCGGAGCGTAACGCATGCACGACGAAATCGACGGCGGCGCGGAATCGTCCGCGGCGGTCTGGCCCGCGTTTGCCGACCTGATGTCGGTGCTGCTCGGTGCATTCGTGCTGATCCTGGTCGGCGTGATCGGCATGCAGCTACAGGTGACGTCGAAGCTCGAGGAAGCGATCAAGCAGCGCCAGCAGGAAGCGCAGCAGCGCAAGCTGCTCGAACAGGCGCTCGCGGGGCCGCTCGCGGCCGGGCGCGTGACGCTCGTGAACGGACGTATCGGCATCGCCGGCAACGTGCTGTTCGCGCTGAACTCGGATCAGCTTCAGCCTGAAGGCGACGCGCTGCTGAAGACGCTGGCCGGCCCGCTGGCCGCGTATTTGAAGACTCGCGACGAGATCCTGATGATCAGCGGTTTTTCCGACGATCAGCAGGTGCGCGCGGGCAACCGCCTGTTCGCGGACAACTGGGAGCTGTCGGCCAAGCGTGCGCTGACGGTGACGCGCGCGTTGATCGACGCCGGCGTGCCTGCGTCGTCGGTGTTCGCGGCCGCGTTCGGTTCGCAGCAGCCGGTCAGCTCGAACACCGACGAAGCCGGCCGTGCGAAGAACCGGCGCGTCGAGATCGCGCCGGTCCCGCGCCAGTCCGCATCGAATGGTGGCCACCGTGTGCAGTGACACGGCATCGGCGCGCGCGCTGCTCGACGCGTGGCGCATGCGCGGCGACGATCGGCTGGATCCCGTGCGTTTTCATCTGATGGACGCGCTGGCGCGGCGCGCGGCCGGCCACGACGGCGATGCGCGCCGCCTGCTGGACGCACGGCTCGCGACACTTGTGGCCGGCTACGCCGACGACGTCGCGCGGGCGGCGTCGAACGACGGCGCGGCTGTGACCGACGCAGAGACCGATACAGCGATCGGCGCAGCGACCGACGCAGCGCCGGACAAGCCGGCGCGCAGTGCGCTGGCGGGGCTCGCCGATCGCCTTGCGCGCGACGCGCAGGCGGACCGTGCCGGGATCGATCCGGACATGATCGAGTATTTCAGGACGACGTGGTCGAAGGTCCGCACCGAGAAGCAGTACCGGCAGGCGCTCGATCAGGTGCCGCGCAATGCGGGCCCGCTCAATTCGAACAGCCTCGTGCACCGGTCGCTGTCGCTGATGCGCGACCTGTCGCCCGGGTATCTGCAGCAATTCCTGTCGTACGTGGACGCGCTCGCGTGGCTCGAAGACCTCACCGGCAGCGGTGCGCAGCCGGAGAAGGAGGCGCCGCGCGCGAAGGGCGTGAAGAAGACGGCGCGAGGCAAGGCGCGCTAGCGCGGCGCAGGCGCGATCGCGGTGCGGAACGCATCCAGTGCGGCGGCCAGCGCGCCGGCGAGCGGCGGATGCGCGGCGATGCCAGCGGAATCGAACTGGCTGCCAAGGATCGGGATCGCGATCGACGCGGCTTCGACGATGTGCGCGGACATCACCGACAGCGTTTCCTTCAGCGCCGCGTCGGCGTGCACGGCGCGCGGCGATGCGTTGAGCACCGCGACCGGCTTGTGCACGAACGCCTCGCAGCCGACGACCCAGTCGAGCGCATTCTTCATCACGCCGGTCACGCCGTGCGCATACTCGGGACTCGCGATCAGCACGCCGTCGGCGGCGTTCAGGCGGTCGATGAAATCGCGCACGGGTTCGGGCGTCGGGTATTCGGCATCGGGGTTGAACAGCGGGAATTGCCCGAGACGCTGAAAGCGCGCGATGCGCATGCCGGCCGGCGCGATGGAAACGGCCGCGTCCAGCAGCGCGGCGTTGATCGAGCGGGATCGCAGGCTGCCGCAGAGCGCGAGGATGTTGATGTGCGAATGCGTGTCGGTGCGTGGTTCGGTCGGCATTGACGGGCGCCCGGGGCGATGGCGGGCACGAATGAGCAGTGTGCGGTGCGAGCGATTATCGCATCGGTAGCCGTGGGGCCGCCTGTCGTTCGGCTTCAGGGAGCGCAACCCCGGTTGCCTGGCGACGGTCGGCTTCACGCCCGGCAAGACGGACTGGGCGGCTCGCCCGTCATCCCCGCGACCGCGGCGAAATCCGCCAGCGTCCACCCGCGGCCGAGCAGCAGGCGCCGCGTATGCAGCGCATCGTGCACGTCGGCCGGGACCTGCGCGCCGAGATAGCTCAGCGTGCGATCTTCGACATCGACAAATCCGTGCCGATAGTCCTGCGCGAGCATCGTCCACAGCTGCGCGGCACCGGCCGACTGGCGCGCGCCGCTGATCAGGCACAGGCCCGCGTCGAGGCCCCAGCGGTACAGCGTGGTCGCGAGCCCTCTGCGTTGATGGGACGAGCGGTATTTGGAATGCGGCGCGCGCAGGTAGCGATCGGCGCGGCGCGGGAGTTCGGGCAGCCGGTTGAACACCGTGTAGCCGGCGAGCTGGCGCGTCGCCGGATCCTCGACATACAGGAAGTATTCGCCGTCCGCTTCGCGATGGCGGACGATCAGGCCCGACTCGCCGAGCGAAACGGAAGGCAGGCCGTGCAGGCGATGGCCCGGTTGATGGAGACGAGCATGGAGCGTGTCCAGCTCATCGTCGATGCCGGTCTGGCAATGCTTTACGTCGATGCGCATGGCAAAAGGAGATCGTGTCGAGCGAGTCGAATGAATGGGTCATGGTGGAATGCAATGGATGACGCGGCCCCCTGGCTCGACAAGCGAGCCGGGGCCGCGTATCAGCTGGGGATGTGCTGGAAACCGGCGGCGATCGCGGCGAGGCCCGCGATGCAGAGCGCAATCAGGATCAAGGCTTTACCCTTCACGTCTCTAACCTCACGAAAGCGCCGCGCCGGCAGACGGCGCAGCTCAGACGATGAAAAGCGGGTGGGCGCCCGCGCGTGCGGCCGTCATCGCGTGTGACGGCACCAGCATCCGCGTCGCGTGGCACAGCTGCCGCAATCCGCGGGCCGCTGTGCATGCGGACGGCCCAGACCATAGCAAGGACGTCGTCCCCGATGCAATTGGACAAGTCCGAAAAGACCGGATATCGTCATTTCGCGACAATTGGCCGCAAGCTGCGCGCGGATGGCGGCGTGTTTGCTCGTCGGATCCGGATCACGATGCAAGCCGCGCCGCTCCGTCACCTCGCTGCTTGATCCCCCGGCGGCGACCATGCCGGAAACGACAGGACCACCGCCAGTCCGCGTCCGCCGATGCCGGGTGTGACTGCCACCGATGCGCCGTGCGATTCGGCGATCCGCGCGACCAGCGACAGGCCGATGCCGCTGCCGGGCGGCAGCGTCCCCGGCACGCGGTAAAAGCGCTCGAACATCCGCGCGCGTTCGCCGGCCGGCACGCCCGGCCCGTCGTCCGCGACGCGCAGCTCGATACGCGGGCCATCCGTGCCCTCGCGAAGGTCGCACGTGATCTCGACATGCCCGCCTTCGTGGCCGTAGCGCAGCGCGTTGTCGATCAGGTTGCGCACCGCGATGCCGATTTCGTCCAGATCGCCCCAGACGCACACGGGCTCGACCACGACGTGCAGCCTCTGGTGTCGCTCGCGCGCCGTCGTCTCGAAATCGGCCGCGATGAGCGCAATCAGCCGCGACAGATCCACCGGCGCGTACTGATCGTCACGCGGCCCGGCGTCGAGCCGCGCCAGTTCGAGCAATTGCCCGGAGAGTCGTGCGCTGCGCTCGACGCCCGTTGCGAGGCGGCGCAGCGCTTCATCCTTGTCTTCCAGGCGTTCGGCCCGCAACGCCACTTCCGCCTGCGCCGACAAGGCCGCAAGCGGCGTGCGCAACTCGTGCGCGGCGTCGCCGATGAAACGGCGCTCGCTGTCGACGGCCTGCTTCAGACGCGCCAGCAGACGATTGAACGACTCGACGAGCGGCCGGAGTTCGCGCGGCAGCGGCGTCAGCGGCAACGGATCGAAATCGAACGTCGGTTTCTGCTGGATCGCGCGCTGCACGTCGCGCACCGGCCTGAACGACCAGCGGATCACCTGCCAGATGGCGACGCCGAGCATCGCGAGCATCACCGCCGTATTGAACAGCCCGAGCTGCAGCGCATTGACGGCCTTCTCCTGCCAGGTCGTGGCCGGCCCGCCCGTCTGCACCTGGATCCGGCGCGCCGGGTCCGAGATCGAGTAGACGCGCCAGGTCTCGTCGTGTGCTTGGCCGCGCCCGGCGCTCACGCCGAAGCCGTCCTGAAGATCGTTTTTGAGCGCCTGGCCCGGCGCATCCGCGCTGTGCATCACATTGCGGCCGTCAACCCAGACCTGGAATGCGATGTCGTAATGGCCGTAGGCAGCTTTCGGCAAGACCGCCTGGGCGGTCGCTTCGGGCAGGCGATCGATCGCGTCGGGCAACGACAGCAGCAGCAATTGCGCGGCGCTCTCGAGCATGCCGTCGCGCCAGCCGCGTTGTTCGCGCCACAGGCCGATGCCGAGAAACGCGCCCCATCCCGCCCAGAACACGATGACCGTCGCCATCACGGTGGCGAGCAGCCGCATGCGCAGCGAGTTCATGCGGCTACCTCGCCGACGCGATAGCCGAAGCCGTGCACCGTCACGATCAGCTCGTCGCCGAGCTTGCGCCGCAATTGGTGGATGTACACGGCGATCGTATTGCTTTCGATCGCGCCGTCGTTGCCGTAGACGCGCTCCTCGAGCTGCGCGCGCGTGACGATCCGCCCTTGACGCTCCATCAGCGCGAGCAGCGTCCGGTATTCGTGAATGCTGAGTGCGACCGGTTGGCCCGCGCGCGTCACTTCCTGCCGAGCCGGATCGACATCGATGTCGCGGTAGATCAGCCGCTCGGACACACGGCCCTGGCTGCGGCGCGTCAACGCGCGCAGCCGCGCGTACAACTCGTCCAGGTGGAACGGCTTGACGAGATAGTCGTCGGCGCCCGCGTCGAGGCCGCGGATCCGGTCGCTCAGCTGGTCACGAGCGGTCGCGATCAGCACGGGCGTCGCGTCGTAGTTCGCGCGCATCGCGGCAAGCAGCGTGAGACCGGACGCGCCCGGCAACTGCAGGTCGAGCAGGACCGCGTCGTAGCCGTGACCGACGAGCGCGAGCCGCGCCGAGCCCACGTCGGCGGCCCAGTCGGCGCGCCAGCCGTTCTGCGCCAGACCCGCACGGATCGCGTCGGCCAGCATTGCATCGTCTTCTACCAACAGGATATGCATGCACTTCGCTCCTCGAATGGCGAGGTCGCCAGCCTGACGAACCGCGATTAAAAACTTCTTAAAGCGCGCGGGCCACGATGCGCGTCAGTCGCCGCATTGCCGGTGCAATGCATCAGGCGCTCAAGGAGCTCGTCATGACACCGTTTCGTTTTTCGATTTCTTTGCTGCGATGCAATGCGGCGCGCCGCACATCTCCGTCACCGCTGCGGTGCGGGCCATTCTGGCATAGAAGATTCCGCGCGTTCCGGACGTCTTGCGCGGGAGCCGCGCGATGAGCGCCTACACAGTCTTCGCCCATTTCGGCCACGCGTCCGCCTGGATCGGTGGAAACGGCATCGCTGGTCTCGTCGGCCTGGCGCTGGCCGATCGGCTGATCCCGGTGTTGCCGTCCCACGTGATGCTGACGATGATCGGCGTCGGTTGCGCACAAGGCGCATGGGCGTTTCCCGACGCCATTGTCGTGGTGACGCTCGGCAGCTTCGCGGCCTGTCTCGTCCATTACGCGGTTGGCTACCTGTGGCCGGAAGACACCGCGCGCGCCGTGCTGCGCCGCGTCGCGACACTGGGCAGGCTGGCGCCCGAAAAAATGGACGCGCTGATCGTGCGGATCCGCGCGCGGCCCGCGCGATTTGCGCTGGGTGCGCAACTGGTGCCGTTCGTCCGGCTCATCGCGCCGGCGCTCGCCGGATGGCTGGACACGAACTTCGTGCGATTCGCCGCGGGCGCCGCAGCCGGCATCGCGCTATGGAGCGCGCTGTTCATCACGGCAGGTTATCTGGCCGCGCAACTGGCGGGCGTATCGGACGTGTCGGGCATCGCGCTGGTCGTCATGCTGGTTCTGTTGTCGAGCATGTTGGCCGCTGTTTTCCATTGCCGTCGCTTCGGCCGCTCGCCGCTGAAATCCCGGCAGGAGTCCGTCACGGGCCCGTCGATGCGAATCCCTGAATGGGTGCTGTTCTTGCGATCGTGGCTGCGCAATCCGCGCCGCGTCGGCGCGCTTGCGCCATCCGGCGCCGCGCTCGCCGAGCTGATCACCGCGCATGTCCCGCGCAACGGTGCGCCCGTGATCGAACTCGGCGCGGGCACCGGCGTCTTCACGCGCGCGCTGCTCTCGCGCGGCGTGGCCAGTGACCGGCTGGTGCTGGTGGAAGCCGATCCAGCCTTCGCGGACACGCTGCGACATCAGTTCCCGGCCTTGCGCGTGATCCAGATGGACGCGGCTCGGCTCGGCATGACGGGCGGTTTCTTTGGCGGGGAGCGGGCGCAGGCGATCGTGAGCGGGCTGCCGCTCGTCGCGATGCCGGTCGAACAGGCGGTCGCGATCGTTCGCGGCGCATTCGCCGGCCATCTGGCTGCTGGCGGCGCGTTCTATCAATTCACCTATGCGCCGCGTTGCCCGATCCCGGCGCGCGAGCTCGACGCGATCGGCATTCGTGCCGCGCGCGTCGGCATCGTATGGATGAATTTTCCGCCGGCGGTCGTGTATCGCTTCGAGCGCTTCAGGCCGCCTGGCGTAACCCGACCCGGTGCTTGAGCTTCGCGAACAACCCATGCTGCTCGATCCACGCCGCATACGCGCGATAGTCGGGATCGCGCATCAGGTGGCGCTCCTCGGTCTTCGCGCGCAGGTAGTAGATCAGGTTGACCGCGACCAGCGCCGTACAGTGCGCGAGCGCGACCTGCCAGCCGAGCGGCTCGACGAACGGCACCGAGACCATCCAGTACGACAGGTTCTTCGCGATGTAGGCCGGATGCTTCGTGAAGCGATACGGGCCCGACGTGATGATTCCGCGGTTGGTCAGGTTCGAGAAGCGCAGGCCGAACGCGATCGTCGACATCGCGTAGCACAGCAGCAGCGCGATGATCGTCGCGCCCCAGACGACGCGGATCGCCGGCAGCGAAATCAGCCAGTTGTCCCAGAAGATCGAGCCTTCGTAGTGGATGTAGTTGCTCGAGATCAGCGACCAGAACGGCTGGTAGCAGATCAGCGCGGCGACCCAGCCGAGCGTCGTCGGCTCGGCGGTGCGCACGTGGCTGTCGAGGATGCGGAACGTGCACAGATAGCCGACGGTGCCGAACATCAGGTCCATCGTGAACGACAGGTCGTACATGAACACGAACAGCGCGAGCGACATCGGCGCGTGCAGCGCGTTCGCGAGCGACGCGCTCAGGTGGTCGGCGTCCTTCGACAGGTACACCGTCATCAGCGGCAGGAAGAACGCCTTCACCATCCAGCCGGCGAGCAGCTCGCGCACGGGTTGCCAGCTCGCGGGCTGTTCGCCGCGGAACAGGAAGCGCCCCCACAGCAGGTACGCGTCGTCGGTTTCGCGCTGATGGCGGTCCATCCACGCGAAGTAGATCGGCGCGGCGACGATCACGTACGGTGCGAGCGAGCGCAGCAGCGACCAGAACGGCAGGTAAAACGCGCCGTGATATTCGGGCAGCAGCCAGTACAGCATGCCGATGCCCGCGTAGATCGACGCGAGTGCGCCGAGCCGCACCGCGACGCGCGCGATGCCGAGCGGCCGCACGGCCTGCCGCGACAGGCCGGCGCTCGGGCGCAGGTAGACACGCGAGATCAGCAGTTCGTGCAGCGCGATCGTGCCGATGATCGACAGGCTTGCGATGACCGCACGCGTGGCGCCGTCGAGGCCCGGCTGGTCGCGCGTGATCCATAGCGCGAAGAGGCCGACGGTGATGCCGAGCAGGCCGGCCCGGAACGGAGTGGCGGAGCGGGGCGGCCGATCCTCGACGGTGGCGACGCCTTCGAGCGTGGAGTTCATGCGATCCTCGTATGGATGATGCTGGTGCCGCTGTGCAGGCGGCGCCAGCGGGCGGCCGGGCATGGGTTTGTTATGTGCCCGGCCACCGGGTGCTGCGGGTCGATTACTTCTTGACGGTGCCGCCGAGCAGGCCGCCGACGCTCGTCACCGTGTTGCCAAGTTGAGTGACGACGTTGCCGGCAGCGGTGCCTGCCGGGTTGCCCGTCGAGCTGCCGACCGTCGAGCCGGCCGTGCCGAGACCGTTGCCGATCGTGGTCAGCAGGTTGCCGACCGGCGTGCCGAGGCCCGTGGCCGTGCCGGTGGTCTGCGTGGTGCCGGGCGTCTGGACGCCGCCCGTCAGCGTGTTCGTGATCGGGTTGATCAGGCTCCCGACCTGCGTGCCCAGGTTCTGGATCGGCGTGTTGCTCAGCGTGGTGTTCAAGCCCGACGCCGCGGTGTTGATCACGTTGCCGACCGTGTTGACGAGGCCGCCGACCGTCGTCGTGACCGGAGCGAGCGGCGACAGCGGGCCGCTGCTGCCGAGGCTCGTGACCGCGTTGCCGAGGTTGTTGACAGCGCCGCCTGCGCCGCTCAGGAGGCCGGTGGTCGAGGTGAGCGTCGCGCCGAGCGGATTCGGCGACACGCCGAGCGAGCCGAGGCCGGCCGCGACGCCGTTGCCGAGCGACTGGACGCCGTTGCCGAGGCTCGTGACTGCATTGCCGACACTGGTTGCCGCCGGGTTGTTCGACACGCCGGCTGCCTGCGCGCCGCCGGTCGCGACGGCCGTGCCGAGCGACGTGACGAGATTGCCGGTCTGCTGGAGGATGCTGCCGAGCGGGGTGGCGCCCGACGTGCCCGAGGACGTACCCGAGGACGTACCCGAGGACGTACCCGAGGACGTACCCGAGGACGTACCCGAGGACGTACCCGAGGACGTACCCGAGGACGTACCCGAAGACGTGCCGGACGACGTACCCGAGGACGTACCCGACGACGTGCCCGAGGAAGTACCCGACGTACCCGAAGACCCGGAGCTACCGCTCGACGTTCCGGAGCTTCCCGAACTGCCGGAAGTCCCGGACGATCCGGAAGTACCCGATGTGCCTGACGTCCCCGACGTGCTCGGCTTGAGGCTGCTGGGCGTGGTCGGACCGTCGACCGAGCCGCAGCCGGAGAGCGCGAGCAGAGACGAGATGGCGAGAGCGAGCGTCGTTTTGGTGAAGGAGATTTGCATGTTGGCCTCGACGATTGGAATTTGTCCGAGCCAACACTGCAATTTCCGCGCCATGGAAGATTATGTGTGATTGTTTCGATATTCCTTGCGGGAAGCGCGACGTTCGATGCGTTTTGTTCAGAGTAATGGCGTTTTCGCGGGACGGGCTCACGATACGTGGCGCGATGTTCCCGTAAGACTCCGTAACGCGCGGCGGAACGTTACGTAGCGTCGGCGTCCGGCGGCGCGATTGCCGGCAACCCGGTGTGAGCGGGAACCGGCGCCGCCGCGTTCCGGTACCGCGCTCGATCGAGGACGGCGTCTTTGACGAACCCGCCGGACGCCGCGAACATGGCGTGCTTGCGCGTGCTCGCGGACCGACCCGGGCGGACCATCAACCAGAAGGACAACCGGCAACGCAGTCAGCAAGACAACCGCAGCGACACCCCGAATCGATACCGGACAAGGACACCGACATGAGCGAACAGGACAGGGAACACGGCAAGGCGCGTCGCATCGACGTGATGGGCGAGGCGTTCGTCGAACGCGCGATGCGCGATCTCGACGGTTTTTCGCGGCCGTTGCAGGACTGGCTGAACGAACACGCGTGGGGTAGCACGTGGCAGCGTGACGGGATCGACCTGAAGACGCGCAGCCTCTGCACGTGCGCGATGCTGGCCGCGCTCGGCCGCGGCACCGAGCTGAAGGGGCACGTGCGCGGCGCGCTCAACAACGGCGCGAGTCTCGTCGAGATTCGCGAGGTGCTGCTGCACAGCGCGCTGTACGCGGGTGCGCCGGCCGCGGTCGAGGCGTTCCGCAGCGCGCGCGAGGTGATTGCCGAGCTCGGCCTGAGTCTGCCCGACGACGAAGCCTGAAGCGGCTGCGGCGCCCGACGGGCCGCAGCCGGTGTGCGCCGCGCGGTGCGAGTTCAGCGTCCGGAGTGAGCGACCGGTGCGGCAGGCGTAGCCGGCATCTCGGGCCGCAGCTGGCGTACGCCGCGCAGCGCGACCTCAGCGCCCGACGTGCGCAACCGGCGCAGCCGGCAGGTCCGGCGCGTCGGCCTCGACCGGCGCCGCTGCGACGTCGGCCAGCCACTCGGTCGTGACGTCCGGAATCGTCACCGGCAGCATGTGCCCGCCGTCGACCACCCGCAGCCGCACGCGCGGCGACTTCTGCGCGAGCGCCTCGCCGTGACTGCGCCAGTTCAGGATGCGGTCGCTGCGCCCGTACAGCACGTCGACCGGCAGCGCGAGCGACGCGTAGCGGCGCTCCATCGCGGGCAGATCTTCGGGCACCGCGATCAGGTCCGACGACGTCGCGTAGAAACTGCTCGGCCGCAGCCCGAGCAGCCCGCCGCCCTTGACCGGGAAATCGTGCGGCACCGCGTCCGGCGCGAACACCGCAGTGACGGCCTTGCGGCCGGTCAGGATCGTCAGCGGAATCGCGAAGGTCCACGACACGAAGCGGCGCACGAGCCGCGACGGGATCAGCAGCGGCCGGAACGGCCCCGGCGGCGCGGCTTCCGGATGCGTGAGCGGCGCGATCAGCGCGAGGCGGCTCACGTGCTCCCGATGGTTGAGGCCGACCGCGAGCGCGATCGCGCCGCCGAGCGAATGGCCGACGAGCACCGGCTTGTCGAGCTGCAGCGCGTCGATGAAGCCGGCGACCATGCGCGCCTGCGCGAAGATGTTCGCCTGCGAGTGCGCGCCTCGCACCGAGCGGCCGGCGCCCGGCCGGTCGAGCAGGATCACGCGATGCCGTTGCGCGAGCTGCTGCAGCGGCAGATACGCGAAATTGCGCATTTGCCCCGCGAGACCGTGGACGAACACGATCGGCGGGCCGCTGCCGTACTCGACGTAATGGATGCGATCACCGTCGACGTCGACGAAGCGGCCTTCGGGCGGGAACGCGCGCGTCACGCGTCGCGCGACGTAGCCGGTAAAGAGGGCGAGCGCCGCGAGCACCGCGACGACGCCGAACAGCACGTGCTGGATCAGATGAAACGCATGGCTCATGTCGGCCTCAATGGTGTTCAAGCGCGAGTTTCAAGCGCGGGTTGCGGGATCTGCGCGGCGGCCACATCGGGCTTCGCACGCCGCTCGAATTGCATCGCCGTATCGGCGAGCGGGCTGAACTTCAGCGACGCGAGATCCAGCACGTAGTTCTGGTGGAATTTCCACGGCTTCTTCTGTCCCTGCTTCGGCAGAATCCCGGCCGCACGTTGAATGTAGCCCGAACTGAGGTTGACCGCCGGCACGTTGCCGAGATCGCCGGGCGCGAGGCGCGGCACGCAGGTGTCGTAATCGTGTGCGCGCATGTGGTTGAGCAGGCGGCACACGTAGCGTGCGATCAGTTCGGCCTTCAGCGTCCACGACGCGTTCGTGTAGCCGAACGACGACGCGAGGTTCGGCACGTCGCTGTACATCATCCCCTTGTACGACACCGTTTCCGACAGGTCGACCGCGCGGCCGTCGACGGTGACCTTCGCGCCGCCGAGCATCTTCACCTTCAGCCCGGTTGCGGTGACGATCACGTCCGCGTCGAGCCGCTGGCCGCTCTTCAAACGCAGGCCGGTCGGCGTGAAGCGCTCGATCTCGTCGGTGACGATCGACGCGCGGCCCGCGCGGATCGCCTTGAACAGGTCGCCGTTCGGCACGAGGCACATGCGCTGGTCCCACGGCCTGTAGCGCGGCGTCAGGTGCTTCGCGACGTCGAAGCCGGCACCGAGCTGCTTGCCGGCCGCGCGGATGATGAGCTTCTTCGTCGCGTCCGGCTTGCGGCGCGCGAGATTGTAGAAATACATCGTCAGCAGCACGTTCTTGATCCGCACGAGCCGGTGCGCGAGCCGCGACGGCAGCACGCTGCGCAGCGCGTTCGCGATCTTGTCGCGCGCGGGCAGCGACACGATGTAGGTCGGCGAGCGCTGCAGCATCGTCACGTGCTTTGCCGCGCCCGCCATCGACGGCACGAGCGTCACCGCGGTCGCGCCGCTGCCGATCACGACGACGCGCCGGTTCGCGTACGACAGGTCCTTCGGCCAGTGCTGCGGATGCACGAGGCTGCCCGCGAACGTATCCACGCCGGGCCAGTCCGGCTGGTAGCCCGCGTCGTAGTCGTAGTAGCCGCTGCACATGTAGAGGAAGCGGCAGGTCAGCACGAGCGGCTCGGTCGTGCCACCTGCCGTGCCATCCGCCGTGCCGCCGGTCGTGCGTTCGATGCGCACCGTCCACCGGGCGCGGGCCGAATCCCAGTCCGCGCCGACGACCTTGTGGCCGTAGCGGATCGTCTTGTCGATTCCGTTGATGCGCGCGGTGTCGCGGATGTAGTCGAGGATCGTCTGACCGTCCGAGATCGCGTTGTCGCTGTGCCACGGACGGAAGCTGTAGCCGAGCGTGAACATGTCGGAATCCGAACGGATTCCCGGATAGCGGAACAGGTCCCAGGTGCCGCCGATCGCATCGCGCGCTTCGACGATCGCGACGCTCGCGAACGGGCAGCGCTGCTTCAGGTGATAGGCTGCGCCGATGCCGGAGAGCCCGGCGCCGACGATCAGCACGTCGAGATCGACGCCGTCGCCGCGCGCGCTGCCGGCGCTTGCGTGGCGCTCGACGGCGGGGGGAGCGGTTGGGGCGGCGCGCCGGTCGGTCGTCGTCGAAGTCATGCGGGGTCCTTGGTCGGCGTGGTCGGGAGGGCGGCACCCGGATGCGTGCGTTGAAGGTTGCGCGCGCGGGCGCGGCGCACGTGGCGGATCATCAGCAACTGGTATGCGGCGCCCAGCACGCGCGCGATCTTGTCGAGCCGACGCGCGTCGGCGCCGACGAGCACGCGGCGCGCGTTGCGCTCGACGCCTGCGAGGATCTGCCGCGCGGCGTCGTCGGCCGTTGTCGCGTTGATCAGGCGGTTCGCCTGGCGGCGGTGGGTCGCCTCGTCCTGGCCGGTCAGCGCGTGAATGCTGGTGTCGACGCGCGACGCGTCGACGATGCTGGTCGCGACGCCGCCCGGATGCACGCAGGTCGCGCTGACGGGCGCGCCGTCGAGTTCCAGCTCCATCCGCAGCGCTTCGGTGAAGCCGCGCACCGCGAACTTGGTCGCGTTGTACGCGCTTTGCGTCGGCATCGCGACCAGGCCGAACAGGCTTGACGTGTTGACGACGTGACCGTCGCCGGACGCGCGCAGATGCGGCAGGAACGCTTGCGTGCCATGCACGACGCCCCAGAAGTTGACCCCGACGATCCATTCGAGGTCGTCGAAGCGTGCGGTTTCGGCGCTGGCCGCGAGCGATACGCCCGCATTGTTGAAGATCAGGTTGACCTTGCCGTGCGACGCGCGCACGAACCCGGCCCACGCGAACACCGCATCGCGGTCGGCAACATCGAGCCGCTGCGTCGTCACGCGTACGCCGTAGCGCGCGCAAGCGGCCGCGGTGGCGGCGAGCCCGACGTCGTTGACGTCGGACAGCGCGACCTCGCAGCCGCGCCGCGCGAGCTCGACCGCGAGGCTGCGGCCCATGCCCGAACCGGCGCCCGTGATCGCGGCGACCTTGCCGGAAAACCCCTTCATCCGTCGTTCCTCCCGTGTCCGCTTGCGCTGCGCCGGCGGCGCGTCTAATTTGGTGTTGGTCGTCACCACTTTAGTTTTCGGGTGTCCTGATGTCAAATAGCGGAATGGAGAAAGCACTCGAAACGGAAAAACGGGGCCGCTCGTACGGTGGCGTGGCACCCGAGGTGCGTGCGGCGGAGCGGCGCGATGCGCTGATCCGCGCGGCGACGCGCGTGTTCGGCACGGTCGGCTTCCGGAAGGCGACCGTACGGTCGATCTGTCAGGAAGCGAAGCTCAACGACCGCTATTTCTATGCAGCGTTCGACAGCACCGACGATTTGCTGCGCTGCACCTACCTGCATCATGCGGAGCAGCTGCGCGACGCGGTCGCGCACGCGGTGGCCGCGCGCGGCGGGGATCTGGACGCGCGCGTCGACGCGGGGCTTGCCGCGTTCTTCGGATTCCTGCGCGACCCGTGCGCGGCACGCGTGCTGTTGCTCGAAGTGATGGGCGTGAGTGTCGAGACTGACGCGACATACCAGCGCATGCTCGTCGAGTTCGGCAAGCTGATCATGGCGATCGGCGCGCCGGGCGACGCGGTCACGGCGGCCGAGCGCGCCGGGCAGCGGCTGATCGGGATTGCGCTCGTCGGCGCGATGACGAACGTCGGCGCGGCGTGGCTGCTGACCGGCTACCGTGATCCGGAAGCGCATGTGATCGCGAGCTGCAGGAAGGTGCTGCTCGGGACGCTGCGGTCGGTCGCGTAGCGGGAGCGGCGGCCCGGATGACCGGAAACGACGCCGTTCGCGCCCATAGCGTTTTTCAACGACAAGCCGGCTTTGAATTAAAAAAACAATCGGCAGCCGTCCTTTGCTTTTCCGGAATTCGTCGAATATATTTTCCTCACGCGGTTGGGGATTAATCGAATGATTAAGATGCCGTAAGAGCAGAGGGCATTCCGGGGACCCATTTTCTTTCTTGCCTGGCGCGCGCTGGTGCGCCACATCATGAAGTCAGTCGAGCGTTGCCCGGCCTGGCCGACAGGGCGGGGGCGGCAGCACGTCCGCGTTCCGGCGGCAGGCGGGTGTCATGCGTCCGCGGCCGGCGGATGGCGGCCGGTGGATGGCAGCTGCGGTGCGGCGGGGCCGATCGGTATCTGAATGGACGGAGCGCGGACGGTTCAAAATTCATGGATGAACCGCCGATTTATTCCAATTCGGGGCGAATTGAAAAATGAATAATGAAAATGCCGGGCAGGACGATCGCGAAATGCAGCACGAAACGCAACGCCATTCGGCGTTCGTGAAGAACAGCTCGAAAATTCTCGAATTCACGCAGTTCACGCTGCGCGGTACCGGCATCGGCGAAACCTTGTGCGATTTCTTCGTCGCGAAAGTCGGCGGCGAGATCTTCGACCAGTGGATGGCGCAGATGACCGCGCTGCCTGACACCGGCCCCGACAAGGACAAGGCCGTGCATGTATTGCTGCACGGTCCTTACGGCGCGCTGACACGCAACTTGCTGAGTGCCTGGTACACCGGCGTGTGGTCCGAACTGCCCGCCGCCTGGCGGGCGGAGCACCTGCCTGCCGGCCAGCCGGACGAGGACAGCGTGATCTCCGTGCGCACCTATCAGGAGGCGCTCGTCTGGCCGCTGGTCGGCGCCCATCCGCCGGGCGCGAAACAGCAGGGCTGGGCCGCCTGGTCCATGCCGCCGTCGGCGCCGCCGCTGCGCTGAGCCGGGCGGCCGCGCGCCGTCCGTCGAGTCTCGCCTGTCTTGCCTGTCTCGCCTGTCTCGCTTATGCCGCCGGGCTGCGCCCGGCTCAACCGGGGAATCCAGCATGAAGATCGAAGCAGCGCAGAGCGCGCTCGCGCGCCATTACGACGTGGTGATCGTCGGCGCGGGCATCATGGGGGCCATCGTCGCGCGCCGGCTGGCCGAGCACAAACGCCGCGTGCTGCTGCTCGAGGCCGGCACCGGCTCCGGCCTGAACTTCACGAACTACTCGCAGTTCCTCGAAACCTATTACGCGACACTCGCAAAGGTGCCGCAGGCGCCGTATCCGAACAACCCGAACGCGCCGCAGCCGAACGAACTGCAGATCGAAGTCGTCCCCGAGCATGACAACACGGACGGCGGCTATTTCGTGCAGCGCGGCCCGCTGCCGTACCGCAGCACCTACACGCGCTACGCGGGCGGCACGACGCTGCACTGGCTCGGTACGTCGCTGCGGATGCTGCCCGAGGACTTCCGGATGCACAGCCTGTACCGCGTCGCGCAGGACTGGCCGCTGTCGTACGACACCTTTTCGCACTACTACGAACTGGCCGAGCGCGAGCTCGGCGTGTC
This sequence comes from Burkholderia sp. Ac-20353, assembly GCF_017104785.1. Classification (NCBI taxonomy): domain Bacteria; kingdom Pseudomonadati; phylum Pseudomonadota; class Betaproteobacteria; order Burkholderiales; family Burkholderiaceae; genus Burkholderia; species Burkholderia sp. Ac-20353. The sequence continues at coordinate 19,365 of NZ_JAAGPL010000123.1, forward strand.
CGCGAACGTCGACGAGCAGGCCTATCACGGGCAGCGCTTTCCGCAGGGCTACGTGTATCCGATGCACGGCCTGCCGCCGAGCGTCGTCGACCAGATGTTCGCCGAAGGGCTCAACGGGCGCACCTACGATCCCGGCGACGGCGCGCATCCGCTCGACGTGATCGGCACGCCGGCCGGCCGCAACGGCATACCGAACGACGCGTACGACGGCGGCAAAGGCTATGCGCCGGTCGGCTCGGTGAGTTCGCGCGCGATCGGGCATCGCTGCATGGGCAATACGAGCTGTGTGCCGATCTGTCCGGTGCAGGCGAAGTACAACGCGATGAAGACGCTCGTCGCGAGCCCGGGCGACTGGGTGACGCTCGTCACGCAGTGCGTCGCGAGCGAGCTGCTGATCGACCGCGACAACGGCCGCATCACCGGCGTGACGGTCAAGAGCTACGTCAAGCCGGGCGAGCAGAATTACCAGACCTTCGTCGCGCGCGGCGACATCGTCGTGCTGTGCGCGGCGCCCGTCGAAAACGCGAAGCTGCTGCTCGCGTCGCACGCGGCGAACAGCAGCGGGCTCGTCGGCGTCGGGCTGATGGACCATCCGGAGCTGCTGACCTGGGGGCTCGCGCCGCGGCAGGTGTGGCCGTTCCGCGGGCCGATCGCGACGGCGGGCATCGAGGGGATGCGCTGGGGCGCGTTCCGCGATCACACCGCGTCGTTCCGCATCGAGATCGGTAACGAAGGCTGGGGTTGGCCGACTGCCGCACCGGCGAGCGATGTGGCGGAGTTCGTCAAGGGCAATCAGTGGGGACGCGGGCTGCAACGCGCACTCGTCGATCGCGTGACGTGCCAGGTGCGCTTCGGGATTCTCGTCGAACAATTGCCGGAAGCCGGCAACCGGCTGGAGATCGACAAGCGCTATCGCGACAATCTCGGCAATTACCGGCCCGTGATCCATTACGACGTGAGCGACTACACGCGCGCCGGATTCGCGCTGGCGCGCCAGGTTTCGGATCGCATCTTCAAGCTGTGCGGCATCGATGACCGTACGCAAAATTTCGACGATCAGCCGCATTTCTCGTACCGGGGGCACACGTTCAACTACCAGGGCGCCGGGCATTACATGGGCGGGCACCGGATGGGCAGCCATCGGCACGACTCGGTCGTGAACGCCGACCTGCGCGCGTGGGATCACGACAACCTCTATGTGGTGGGCTGCGGCAGCATGACCACCAGCGGCACGTCCAACCCCACGCTGACGGGCGCGTCGCTCAGCTTCCTCGCCGCCGACCGGATCGAAGCGGCGCTGGGCCGTCAACCGCACGTCAACGCAGGAGTCAGCGCATGAACCTCACGGAACAAGTCCGCCTGCTGCATGCGTACCAGGCGGCGCAGGCCGGCGAACCCGGCATCGACGATGCCGGTCTGCTCGAGCACCTGCCGCATCCGGGCCTCGGCGAGACGATCCCGACGCTCGGCCGGACGTTTCGCGAACTGGCCGACGCGATCGGCTCGATCGACATCGACACCGACCGCAAGAATCTGCTGAACGACCTGCAGCAGGCGCTGATCCTCGAGCACGCGACGATCCCGCCGTACCTGACCGCGCTTTACACGCTCGCGCCGAAAAGCAGCTGGCGCGCGCTCGAGGTGCTGCGCTCGATCGTCGTCGAGGAGATGCTGCACCTGACGCTCGTCGCGAACGTGATAAACGCGCTCGGCGGCGCGCCGCGGACGAGCGCGCCGGACTTCATGCCCGACTATCCGGCGCCGCTGCCGTTCGACATCGACGGGATCAAGGTCAACCTGTTGGGCTTCTCGCGCGAGGCGGTCGAGCAGGGCTGCGCGATCGAGCGGCCGCGCGAGATTCGATACGGCGTGCTGTCCCAGGCGCATCCTGCTCAGCGCGACATGACGATCGGCGAGTTCTACGTGCGGATCGAAGCGAAGCTGCGCGCGTTCGTCGACCGTTACGGCGACGCGCACACGTTCATCGGCGAGCCTGCGCGACAGGTCGGCGCGGGGTTCTACTACGACGGCGCGGGCGCGACGTTCCCGGTCATCGACAGCGTGTCGGCGCTGCTCGCGCTGCGCACCATCCGCGATCAGGGCGAAGGCGTCAGCGACACGATCTGGACCGGCAACCGCGAGCAGTACAAGAGCTTTCCGGAAGTCGCGCACTTCTTCCGTTTCAACGAATTGCTGGCCGGCCGCGAGTACAAGTGGAACGACACGGTCGAGACCGGCCCGCGCGGCAAGCCGTTCGAGGTCGACTGGGCGGCGGCGATCCCGATCCGGTCGAACAGCAAGCTCGACGACTACCGCGACGCGCCGGAAATCCTCGCGCATGCCCAGGCGTTCAACGTCGCGTACTGGGATTTCCTGCGGACGATCGAGCAGGCGTTCAACGGCGCGCCCGCGCTGCTGCAACAGGGGATCGGCACCATGTTCACGCTGAAGGACCGGTTCCTGCGCCTCGTGAACAACCCGTTGCCCGGGCGTGCGACGCGGCTGCATGCGGCCCCGACGTTCGAATACGCACCGCCGGCTGCGCCCGACGCGGCCCTTTCCTGACCGCTGTCCGTCACCTCGTGAGGAGACTTTCATGTCGACCCAACTGCCTTCCGTACCCGCGCCCCTGTCGATGCCGTTCTACTACGCATCGCTGATCAACTGCGTCGTGCATTTTCTCGTCGATGCGAAACGGGTGACGCCGTTCCTGCAGGACACGCCGCTGCGGCCGGCGCTGTTCGGCGGCCGCGCATCCGTCGCGTTCAACTTCCAGGCCTATGCGGGGCAATTCTCGGGCGGGGTCGGCCAGCCGGCCGAGAAGTGGCCGTCGAACTGCATCGGCGTCACGCAGGAGGTGGAGCTGAACATCGTCGCGTTTCCGGCCGCGCAGGCCGCGTCGCTGCCCGAACTGAGCTTCGAGCAGTGGGTGATGGGCGACGACCAGAGCAAGCTGATGGGCAATCACCGCGTGTACGTGCCGTGCGACAGCGACGCCGCGATCCAGGCGGGCGTCGAGCTGTTCGGCGAGCCGAAGTTCAAGACCACGTTCGGCGTGAACCTGCCGTCGTTCAACCCCGTGCGCAAGGCGGGCGTGCCGTTCTACGAGCCGGAATGGGTCGAGACCTGGAGCTTCAAGGTCAACGATCCGCAGATGCCGGCCGAGGACATCTTCACCTGCGTCGCCGACCTGAACGGCCTCACGGCGACCCCCGGCAACCTGTCGTCGATCACTGAATACGGCCAGCACGACGGGCGCGCGATCGCGTGCCGCTGGAACATCCTGCAGCCGTTCAGGACCTACTGGCTGCGGCCCGAGGAAGCGCACCGCGTGAGCGTGCGCTACGGGCTGAGCCGCCACCCGATGCAGCAGGCGATGAAGGCGTTGCTCGACGGCGCGCATGCGCACGCGGTGCAGACCTTCGTGTCGGCGCCCGCAGCGATCCAGAGCCGCGCAGTGTTCCTGTGAGCGCGCCGCGCGCGTGTAGCGAAGGAGAACGACCGTGAGCCTCGAATCCTTTCTGGCGATCGACAGGACGGGCACCGCGCAGCCCGTACTGTCCAATCTCGCGCAATACTTTCTCGGCAACTGGGAGGACCTGAAGCGGCCCTACGACTACATCGTGATCGGCGGCGGTGCGTACGGCACGACGTTCGCGGAACGCATCCTGCGCGCGGGCAACGGACGCGTGCTCGTGCTGGAGAAGGGCTCGATCTTTTTCCCCGACCATGCGCAGAACCTGCCGCCCGCGTATGTCGACGCGGTGTACGGGCCGGCCGTGTCGCCGTGGATCTGCGACAGCAATTTCAAACTCGCGCCGCAGCAGCCGTATGTCGGCGGGCGCGCGCTGTTCTGGAACGCGTGGGTGCCGCAGCCGCGGTCGTTCGAGTTTCCGCATTGGCCCGCGTCAGTCGTCGCGTCGCTCGACGCCGAGTGGTATCCGGTCGGCGAGCGCATCGGCCGGCGCTTCAGCCTCGCATGCGCGGGCAACGACAACCGCACGCTCGACGGAATCGCGAAGGCGCGGCTGTTCGAAGGCAACGCGAGCATCGCGTGCGCGGTGCCGCTCACGTTGCCGTCGGATCTCGACAGCGCGATGGCGACCGGCGCGGACGTCGCACCCGGCCAGTTCGCGAAGTACGCGCCGGTCAAGACGCTGGTCGCGCTCGCGCACGCGTATCCCGACCGCCTGAAGGTCGTGCCGCTCACGACGGTCGCGCGCATGCAGGCGGACGGCGGCCGCATCGCGCGGCTCGAGCTCGTGTCGACCGACCAGCACCGGACCACGAGCCTCGACGTCGGCGCGGCGCGCGTCGTGCTCGCGAACAATACGATCGAGGCGGCCGCGCTGTGCCTGAGCGCGCTGCCCGAGCATCCGCTGCTCGGCAAGAACCTGTGCGTGCACAACCGCTCGTCGCTGACGTTCCGGATTCCGGCCGGACATTTTCCGGCGCTCGCGGACCAGCTGCAGGTGTGCGCGTATTACCAGCTTGGCCAGGTCGATGACGAGCGGTTCTTTCACAACCACATCTCGGTCGTGTTCAATCCGCGTCCGGCCGAGGACGAGGATCTGCTGTACCGCGTGCTGCCCGACGCGTCGTCCGCGCAGTCGCTCGCGATGTACCGGGAGCCCGGCTATGTGTACGTGCTGGTGCAGGCGCTCGGCGAGATGCTCGGCGAGCGCAGCCCGAAGAGCTGGAACCGCGTGAGCGTGCGCAACGGCCAGACCCTGATCACGCTGCACGAGCAGCCGCAGGACGCGGATGCGCGGCGCAAGATGAACCAGTCGGTGAAGGACATCGTGCGCGTGCTGTCGGGCGGTGCGCCGGTGCAGTACATGCATGCGCCGCTCGACAAGCCGCTCGACATCACGTGGCGGGCCGACCTGCCGGCGATCGATTCGTCGCTGGTGTTCCATGAGGCCGGCACGCTGTGGATGGGTGATTCGCCGAACGATTCGGTGACCGATACGTCGGGCAAGCTGCACGGGATCGGTAACCTGTACGGCACGGGGAGCATGCTGTTCCCGTCGCCGGGGTCGTGGAACCCGACGTTTACGGGGATGGCGATGACGTCGGTGCTCGCGAAGCGGTTGGGCGGGTAGGGGGGCGACCGCGCCGGTGTGGTGGCTGGGGGCTGCGCGGCCCGCTCCCGGTCAATCGTCGGAACTGAGGTTTTTCGCCCCGGCCGACCGCGCGCGCGCGCCCCGCGGCGGCGTGTCGCCGATCCGCTTGCGCATCGCGTCGATGAACGCCCGCACTTTCGGCGACGGCAGCCGCGTCGACGGAAACACCGCGTGAATCCCGGACGGCGGCGAGCGCCACGCTGGCAGCAGGCGCACGAGCCGCCCGGCGGCGACGTCGTCCGCGGTCGAGAAATCGGTCAGCAGCCCGAAGCCGCCGCCCGCGAGCGCGATCGCGCGGCACGCGGTCGCGGTGTTCGACACGACGTGCGCGGTGCAGCGCACCGATGCCTTGCCGCCGCGCGTGTTCTCGAGCTCGAGCGTCTGCGGACGCGGCAGCGACGACAGCATCACGAACGGCAGCGCCGCGAGCGCGTCCGGATCGCGCGGCATCCCCCAGCGCGCGACGAACGCGGGGCTCGCAACCGGCCACTTCTCGTATGCGCCGAGCTGCACCGCGCGGTAGTTCGAATCCGTGAGCCGGCCAATCCGGACGGCGACGTCGATGTTGTCCGCGACGAGATCGACGAGCCGGTCGTTCGCGATCAGCTCGACGTCGAGCGCCGGGTGCGCGTCGCGCAGCGCGACGATTGCCGGCGCGACCACCTGCTCGCCGTAGTCGATCGGCGCGCTCACGCGCAGCGTGCCGCGCAGCGGCCCCGAGTCCGACGACACCGCTTCGAGTGCATGCTCGGTCGCGCGCACGATGTCGCGGCATGCGTCGTAGAACGTGCGCCCCGCGTCGGTCACCGCAAGCCGCCGCGTCGTGCGCACGATCAGATTCGCACCGACCTCGGATTCGAGCCGCTGCATGTGCGTGCTGACCACCGTTTTCGCGAGGCCGAGCCGCTCGGCCGCAGCCGTCAGCGAGCCCGCTTCGACCACTGCCACGTAGATCGCCAGCCGGTTCAGGTTCACGTCGCGCAGATCCGCCATCGTCGATTGTCCTGTCGGAAAGGATAATGTTTCCGCGATTATCGCTCTTCTGAAGACCGGCGGCGCGCGTTACGCTGGGGTCGTTCGTCGCCGATTCCCGGCGGCGCGTGATCCCGGAGTGTCACCATGTCAGCCACCGGCAAGCCCGTTTCCCCCATCCGCGTCCATTCGTTTCCGCTGTCGGGCCATGCGCATCGCGTGCGCCTGTTCCTGTCGCTGCTCGGCGTGCCGTTCGAGATCGTCGATGTCGATCTCGGCGCGGGCGAGCAACGCAAGCCGGCCTTCCTCGCGTTGAACCCGCTCGGGCAGGTGCCGGTGATCGACGACGGCGGCATGGTGCTGGCCGATTCGAACGCGATCCTCGTGTATCTCGCGAAACGCTATGGCGACGCGCACTGGCTGCCCGACGATCCCGTTGGCGCGGCGGCCGTGCAGCGCTGGCTGTCGCTCGCCGCCGGGCCGATCGCGGCGGGCCCGTGCGCGGCGCGGCTCGTGACCGTGTTCGGCGCGCCGCTCGACCACGAGGCG
>NZ_JAAGPL010000124.1:0-238 GCF_017104785.1 Burkholderia sp. Ac-20353
GAAAAAAAAAAAAAATAATGTTCGAGTATCACGTCACTCTTCCATCTTTTTACTGAGCTACGATATACTACTCGCCTCGTTACTCCAGACTGTATCTTTCACTCGCTCCATGTTTGTCGGTGCTGTATCTTCATGTCTGGTCTTATGATGTCACATCGCGTAGCACATGTCTTGCCTCACTGTCCGTGTACTTGTACTCTACTGTTGCATTGTCGGTTACTTGTCTCCTCTTGCCGTC
>NZ_JAAGPL010000125.1:0-26213 GCF_017104785.1 Burkholderia sp. Ac-20353
GATGCGCCCGTGTCGGGCGGCGTGCCCGGCGCGCAGGCCGGCACGCTCGCGGTGATGGCTGGCGGCCGCGCGGCGGATCTCGACACGGTCCGCCCGCTGATCGACACGTATGCGGCGCGCATCACGCACATGGGCGACGCGGGCGCTGGCCAGACCGCAAAACTGTGCAACCAGGCGATCGTCACCGCGACGGTCACGGCGATTGCGGAGGCGGTCGGCCTTGCAGAGGCGAGCGGCATCGATGCCGCGCGTCTCGCGCAGGCACTCGTCGGCGGCTGGGCCGACTCGGTGCTGCTGCAGACGTTCGTGCCGCGCATGACGTCGGGTGGTCATCCGCCGATCGGCGCGCTCAGTACGTTTCAGAAGGACGTCGATGCAATTGCCGACGCGGCGCGCGACACGGGCGCGGTGATGCCGGTGTCGGCGACCGTGCAGCAGGTGCTGCGGCTTGGCGCTGCGCAAGGGCTCGCCGACGCGGATTTCGCCGCGTTCATCGACATCGTCCGGCCGGGGAACGGACGCCGTCAGGCCTGATGGCGGCGTGGGCGTCGCTGCAACGAACGGAATGCGTGAATGGCAGATGGGCCGCGCTCGGGCGGCCCATCGATGGTCGGCGTCGAATCAGCCGAGCGAGCGCGGTGTCGTGTCGCCGGCGTTCTGCCGTCCGAGCCCGCTGCGCACCGACGCTTTGGTGCCCGCACCAAATTCGGGCAGGATGCGCGCACGGGCGCGGCTCGCGAACACGAGGAAGCCGAAGCCGTTCGCTTCGTACCAGTAGCCACCGTTTTCGAGACCGTCGAGCGGCTGCTCGAGCGCGTTGGCGATCGACTCGATGCAGCGTTTTCGCAATTCGGCGATCGCCGGATACGGCGGCTGCGCGCCGCGCACGCTGCACAGGAGCACGTCCAGGCCGGGAAGCACATGCGCGTACAGTACCGGCTCGTCCTGCGCGCGAGCGCGCGCGATCTTGGTATCAAGCTGGGCGAACGGTTTCGAGTGGCGCAATACCGCGAGGAACGATTCCTGGCCATCCTGCTGCGCGCGTCGACGTTTTTTCGGGAAGGACATAAACACTCGCCTCAAAAACAATTGCAAGAAATGCGGCACTTTCATGCGACCCACTCCCGGCTATGCGCGCCGCATGTCGATCCTTTATAGCACACGAAAATGCAACCTTCGTGCGGGGCGACGATCGATGTCTCCGATCGACCCGCTCGCCACGATCGACACAGTCAGCGCCTGGCGCCTGCACTGTCATTTAGTCTCCATCATAGACCCGCTTCGCGGGCGCGTGCATTCGCTCGTCACAAAAAAATGCGATGCGCATCGCGCGGCGCCCCGGACCGTGCGGACATGAAAAAGCCCGCGCGAGGGCGGGCTGGTCGGTTCCGGCGGGCTGGCGCTCAGCGCTGCTTCAGCGAATCGCGGATCTCGCGCAGCAGCACGGTGTCTTCCGGCGTCGCGGCCGGCGCGGCTTCCGCGGGCTTGCGCAGCTTGTTGATGAATTTCACCATCAGGAAAATGATGAACGCGAGGATGATGAAGTTGATCAGCACGGTGATGAACGAACCGTAGCCGAACACGGCAACTCCGGCGGCCTGCAGATCCTTGAACGAGTCGGGATTACCCTTGAACGACGGCGGGATCGTGCCGAGCTGGACGAATTTGTTCGAGAAGTCGAGGCCGCCCGTCAGGACACCGATGACCGGCATGATCAGATCCTTCACGATCGAATCGACGATCTTCGAGAATGCGCCGCCGATGATCACGCCGACGGCGAGATCCATCACGTTGCCCTTGACGGCGAACTCCTTGAATTCCTTGATGATGCTCATGAGCGGCTTTCTCCTGGTTGGGGCAAACGGAGGCGTGCCGCGACGCGATCGCGTCGAATTGAGGGTCGGTGGCACGCCGATGGCCGCATGATAGCGAACGCACCCCATTGCCGATAGCCCATCTTGAAATGATTGACAAATGGGCGCCACGCCACTCCGTGCCGCGAACGCGGTCGGGAATGCGAACGATTCAGTTCAGGAGGATAGCGTCCGGGGTGTCGGACGTCGCGCGTCGACGCCCCGGAGCGTGCTGCTCAGGTGTTGTCGGTCCAGTCGTCGTCGTTGCTGCCGACATCGACGCCGCCGCCGCCGCTGCTGCCATCGTCCCAGTTCGAGTTGTCGCCGCGGCCGAGATCGATGCCCGGATCGGCGTCGCGCCGGTGGCGCTCGCCGTCGACGATCACGTCGCGTTCGACCACGCGCTCACGACCGCCCGACATCGCCTCGCCGAGCAGCACGCCGGTCAGCAGGCCACCCATGCCGCCGCCGAAGCCGCCGCCTTGCTGGATCACGACGGGCGGCTGCTGTTGTGGCGGATATTGCGGCGGATACGGCTGACCCTGCGCGCCCGTCACGCGATCGGCTTCCTGCGCGAACACGGAGCCGCCGGCGGGTGCGGCGGTTGCGGTGGACTGAGCGGCCGGATCGGGCCGGCCTTCGACGCGCGCCTTCACGCTCGCGTGGCGCTTCTCGAGTTCCTCGACGCGGTACGGCGGCACCGGATTCTTGCCGTTCGACAACGCTTCGACGAGTTCGCGCGCATCGGTTTCGATCGCTTCGATCTCGCTCGTGAGCGCAGCGGCGCCGGGCGCTGTCGACAGCCGCGCATCGAGCTTCAGCGGGCGGACGTCGTTCAGCACGTCGGTCGCGCGCTTCAGCTGCGCGCGGCGTTCGTCTTCGGTGCGGCGGTCGTCGGTCGAGCGCGCGCGCCGCAGCGTCCAGCGCAGCACCAGCGCGATCACCGCGACGATCAGGCCGAGGCCGATCCACATGCCGACAGACGGGCCGTGCTTTTCAGCGGGCGGCACGGCCGGCGCGAGCGACGACTGCAGCGTGCCGGTTCCGGTGCCTGGCTGTACGTTGGTCACGCGCCCGGCGTCCGCGCGGATGCGCGCTTCCGTCTGCGCGAAGCGGGATGGATCGGTGAAGCGAAGCTGCGGATCAAGTGTCTTTGCACGTTGCAACTGCGCGAGCGCGTCGGCCGAGCGGCCTTCGCGATCGAGTACCTGTGCATACAGGTAGTGCGCGTGCGCGTTGTTCGGATGGGCGTCGATGACTTGCGACAGCTGCGTGTCGGCCTGCTGCCAGTTGCGCTGTGCGATCGACTGCTCGACCTGCTGCAGCGACGGCACCGCAAACGCGGCAGACGACAGCATCATCAGCGAGAAGCCGAGAGCGGCGAGGGATTTCTTCATGGTCGAACCGGGCGCGTGCGCCCGTCTCCTTGCGATCGGTGTGCGCCGCGCGCCCGGGCAGGGCGGCGGCGCATGCCGGTTACTGCGCGGGCGTGTCGAGCTGCTTCTTCAGCGCGGCGAGCCGGTCTTCGACCGACGGGCCCTTGTTCAGCGCGTCGAGCTTGTCGTCGAGCGCCTTGCCGCTCGACGTGTCGGCCGAATTGAGGCGGGCGTCCGAACGCGCGTTCTGCAGTGCGACCTTGTCCTCGAGCTTCTGGAAATCTTCGGACAGGTTCTTGCCGCCGATGCCGCCGAGCGCGGTGGCCGCGACGTCCTTCGCCTGCGCGATTTCCTGCTTCGCCTGCAGGATGTTCGAGCGCGCGTTCAGGTCGTTGCGGCGCTGGCGCATGTCGGCGATCTGCCCCTTCAGCTTGTCGACCGACGGCTCGAGCGTCGCGAGTTCGCCCGCGAGTGCGTTGCGTTCGCTTTCCGCGTTCGCCTGCGCGCCGAGCGCCTCGCGCGCGAGCGCTTCGTCGCCGGCCTGCAGCGCGCGCTTCGCGCCGTCTTCGTACTTCTTCGCCTTGTCGTCGGCCGCATCGCGCTTGCTGCGCTGGGTCGCGACTTGCGCCTCGATCTCGATCAGCGAGTTTTCGGCGCGGCTGATGCTGTCGTCGAGCTCCCGCACGATCTGGCGTGCATCGCGCGACGGATCCTGCACCGAATCGGCCGCATCGTTCAGCAGGCCTTTGATCGTGCGCGAAACAGAGTCGAAAAGCGACATGAAATCCTCCGTGTTTGAAAGGCGCCGCGTGGCGCGGCATGGCCTGTAGCGGGGCCGGTTCCGGTCCGCCAGTGCCGGCGGATATTACACCACCGGTTCACTTAAATACGGCTTAAACCCGCGATATCAAGCGCAGCGAAAACGCGTGACCGCGCAGCTGCGCGCGCATCGCGCCCAGTCTTTCGCCATTGAAAGCTTGCGCGTAATACGCATGCCGCGTTTCGAGTTCATGATAGGCCGTGCAGGCGGACAAAAAGTCGCGCCAAGACAGCGGGTGAGGGAATTTTTACAAAAAATCGCGAAGCCGATCGGTTGATTTCATTAAAATGCGCTGTCACGTCGCGGGAACGGATCGCCGCGCGACGGGGTCTGTCGACGTGACAGTAGCCACGAAGCACCCATCTCTGATTCATCCGCTTGCATTCCGCATGCGCCCGTGGGCGCCACGCGCGTCCGACATTCCGACATGCCAATTATCAAACGACCGTCTTCTTCTTCACCGCGGAACGAACCCCATTACACGCTGCGCCGTTCGCCGTCGGGAGCCTATTACACCGATGACGACGACCGCGACGCACACCGCGCACCGCGCGATGGCGGCGATGGCGGCCGGGGGCGCCGCTCGTTCGGTTCGCGTGTCGCGCTGTGGTTCGTGGGCCTGTTCATCACGCTGGCGATCGTCGGTGCGCTGATCGTCGGCTACGCGCTCGTCGTGATGGCGCCGCAGCTGCCGTCGCTCGACGCGCTGACGAACTACCAGCCGAAGGTGCCGCTGCGCGTCTACTCGGCCGATCACGTGCTGATCGGCGAGTTCGGCGAGGAGCGCCGCAGCCTCGTGCGCTTCCAGGAGATTCCCGACGTGATGAAGAAGGCGGTGCTCGCGATCGAGGACTACCGCTTCTACGAGCACGGCGGCGTCGACTTCCTCGGCATCCTGCGCGCGGGCGTCGCGGACCTGATGCACGGCGGCGCGCGGCAGGGCGCGAGCACGATCACGATGCAGGTCGCGCGCAACTTCTTCCTGTCGAGCGAGAAGACCTACACGCGCAAGATCTACGAGATGCTGCTCGCGTACAAGATCGAGCGCGCACTGACGAAGGACCAGATCCTCGAGCTGTACATGAACCAGATCTACCTCGGCCAGCGCTCGTACGGTTTCGCCGCGGCCGCGCGCGTGTATTTCGGCAAGGACTTGAAGGACATCACGCTCGCGGAAGCCGCGATGCTCGCGGGCCTGCCGAAGGCGCCGTCCGCGTATAACCCGGTCGTCAATCCGAAGCGCGCGAAGGTGCGCCAGGAATACATCCTGAAGCGGATGCTCGAGATCGGCTACATCACGCAGCCGCAATACGATCAGGCGGTCAAGGAAGAGATCCACGTGCGCACGCCCGGCAACCAGTACGCGGTGCACGGCGAGTACGTTGCCGAGATGGTGCGGCAGATGATGTACCAGCAGTACAAGGACGAGACCTACACGCGCGGCCTGACCGTCACGACGACGATCAACGCGGCCGACCAGGAAGCGGCCTACCAGGCCGTGCGCCGCGGCATTCTCGACTACGAGCGCCGCCACGGCTATCGCGGGCCGGAGGGCTTCATCACGCTGCCGGCGGCCGGCGACGACCGCGACGAGGCGATCGACGACGCGCTCGCCGATCACCCGGACAACGGCGACCTGCAGTCGGCGGTCGTGCTGTCCGCGTCGCCGAACGCGGTCGACGTGCAGTTCGTCGGCGGTGCGACGACGACGATCGGCCCGGGCGGGCTGCGCTTCGTCGCCGCGGCGCTCGGCGCGCGCGCGAACAACGCGCTGCGCATCAAGCCGGGCGCGATCGTGCGCGTGATGAAGGACACCAAGGCCGGCTGGCAGATCGTGCAACTGCCGCAGGTCGAGGGCGCGCTCGTCGCGATCGCACCGCAGGATGGCGCGATCCGTTCGCTCGTCGGCGGTTTCGACTTCAACAAGAGCAAGTTCAACCACGTGACGCAGGCGTGGCGCCAGCCGGGCTCGTCGTTCAAGCCGTTCATCTACTCGGCGTCGCTCGACAAGGGCCTCGGGCCGGCGACGATCATCAACGACGCGCCGCTGTACTTCCCGCCGAGCGTGCCGGGCGGCACCGCGTGGGAGCCGAAGGACGACGACCAGCCGGACGGCCCGATGTCGATGCGCACGGGCCTGCAGCGCTCGAAGAACCTCGTGTCGATCCGCATTCTCGCGTCGATCGGCACGCAGTACGCGCAGGAGTACGTGACGCAGCGCTTCGGCTTCGATCCGGCGAAGACGCCGCCGTACCTGCCAATGGCGCTCGGCGCGGGCCTCGTGACGCCGCTCCAGCTTGCGACCGGCTATGCGGTGTTCGCGAACGGCGGCTACAAGGTCGATCCGTACCTGATCGCCGAGGTCGACGATGCGCACGGCCAGCCGCTGCAGAAGGCGCAGCCGGTGCTCGCGGGCAACACCGCGCCGCGCACGATCGAAGGCCGCAATGCGTACGTGATGAACAGCCTGCTGCACACGGTCGCGACGGCCGGCACCGGCGCGGGCACCAATGCGCTGGGCCGCAGCGACCTGCAGGGCAAGACGGGTACGACGAACGACGCGAAGGACGGCTGGTTCGCGGGTTACCAACAGTCGCTCGTCGCGGTCGCATGGATGGGCTTCGACCAGCCGAAGAGCCTCGGCAGCCGCGAATTCGGCGCGCAGCTCGCGTTGCCGATCTGGGTGAACTACATGCGCACCGCGCTCAACGGCGTGCCCGATCAGCCGATGCCGATGCCCGACGGGCTGACGACGGTCGACGGCGAGCTGTATTACGCGGATCGCACGCCGGGCGAGGGCTTCGTTGCAAGCGTCGACATCAACCCGGCCGCGAACGCGATCAGCGCGAACGATGCGCTCGGCTCGGCCGGCGCGGCGGGCCTCACGCCGCCGCCCGTGACGGCGCAGGAGAAGCAGCAGATCATGGACATGTTCGAGACCAGCAAGCCCTGATCGGTGAGCGCGGGCGCGATTGCGCCCGGCACAACGACGAACGGCGGCCGCGTGATGCGGCCGCCGTTTTTTTATGCAGATGGCGCCACCGTGCGAGGGCCCGCGATGTGTGCGGGCAGAACGAATCCTTTCGCATCAACGACTTGGCGTGCTGATCCCGCCCTTATCAACATGCCTGTCAACAGAAACTGTGGATAACTTGCGGCAAAGGCAGGCGCTGCCCAATCTGCGATGCAACCGGGGGTGGTTGAGTTTTGTTCAATAAAAACAAGGGTTTGTCTGGCTTGTTGGAAAGTTCTCCACAATTCTGTCAACAGGAATTGGGGATAACCCGAGGGTCCGTGGCCCGTGCGACCCGGCCGTTGCCGCAATCGGCATCGCAGCGGGAAAGTCGAATCCGATCAACGGGTTGGCGCAGTTTCCAGAAACTTTTCAACAGGCTCTTCAACACGAACCGTGGATAACCGGGTGTGCATCAGCGCTGCAGCTTCGCGTGCGCGAGGTGCATGCCGAGCGTGGCCGGATCGGTGTTCGTGCCCGACAGCAGCACGCCGACCCGCTTGCCCTGCAGCGTTTCGCGCAGCGGCCCGAGCAGTGCGGCCATCGCGGCCGCGCAGGCCGGCTCGACCGCGAGCTTCAGGTACGAGAACAGGAACAGCATCGCCGCGCGCAGCGCATCGTCGGACACGGTGACGATGCGCTCGATGTGGCGCCGGCACAGCTGATAGCTGTATTCCTCGGTGTGCGGCGCCATCAGCGAATCGGCGATCGTGTGCATCGCGGTCATCTTGACCGTATGGTTGGCCGCGAAGCTGCGGCTCATCGCGTCGGCGCCTTCCGGCTCGACGCCGTACACGCGCACGCGCGGGTTCGCGAGCCGCAGCGCGGTCGACACGCCGGCCGCGAGCCCGCCGCCGCCGATCGGCACGATCACCGCGTCGAGGTCGGGCGTCTGTGTCGCCCATTCGTAGCCGAGCGTCGCGGTGCCGAGTATCGTGTGATAGCCGTTGAACGGATGGATGAAGAAGCGGCCTTCCTCGGCCTCGATGCGGCGCACGAGGTCGAACGCCTGCGAAGCGCTGCCGGCCAGCACGACCTCCGCGCGGTACTGCTTGCATTGCGCGATGCGCGTCGGGCTCGCGGTCTGGAACATCACGACCTTCGCGCTACTGCCGAGCCGCATCGCGGCGAACGCGACCGCGGCCGCATGGTTGCCGGCCGACACGCAGGTGACGCCGGCGCTCTTGCGCGCCTCGTCGAGCGCAAGCAGATGCGTGAACGCGCCGCGCGCCTTGAAGCTGCCGCTCACCTGCAGCAGCTCGAACTTGAAGTTGATGTGGGTGCCTTCGAGCGAAGGCAGGTCGGCGCGCTCGAACACGGGCGTGCGCGCGACCCACGGCGACAGCGCGAAATGCTGCGCGGCGATTTCGTCGAGCGTCGGGATCGGCTCGCCGTCGATCGTGTGGGCGGTGCCCTGTTGTGGAGTCGACATGGCCTGGCGTGTGGGGGAGTGAACCGGCCCGCACACGCAGGCCGGCGTGGCGGGGAACGGTCAGTGCGCGTCGACCGACATGCTGCGGATGAACTTCCGCAGGAACTGCTCGCATTCGGCCAGCTGCGCGAGTTCGACATATTCGTTCGGCTTGTGCGCCTGCTCGATGTTGCCGGGCCCGCACACGACGCTCGGGATGCCCGCGCGTGCGAACAGGCCGGCCTCGGTGCCGTATGCGACCTTGCGCTTGTCCTGGTCGGCCGTCAGCGCGCGTACGAGCTGCGTGATCGCCGCCTGTTCGGTCGCGTCGAGGCCCGGCGCCGCGGCGATCTTCGAGAACTCGATTGCGGCGTTCGGATGCTCGCGGCGCATCTGCGGCAGCAGCGTTTCCCGCGCATACGCTTCGATGCGCGCGTAGATCTGCTCGGGGTCGAGCGTCGGCAGGTTGCGGAACTCGAAATCGAAACGGCATTCGGCCGGCACCGTGTTGATTGCGTTGCCGCCCTGGATCGTGCTCGTCTGCGCGGTCGAGAACGGCACGTCGTAAAGCTCGTCGAACGGGCCTTCGGCACGGAAGCGGTCCGCGATGTCGCGGATATGGCAGATGAGGCGCGCCGCGTATTCGATCGCGTTCAGCCCCTTGGGCGTCAGCGACGAATGCGCCGCATGGCCGCGCACGCAGCACCGGTACGCGTTGATGCCCTTGTGCGCGATGATCGGCCGCATGCTGGTCGGCTCGCCGACGATGCAGCCGGACGGCTGCACGCCACGCCTGACGAGATCCTCGATCATCAGCGGCGCGCCCGCGCAGCCGATTTCCTCGTCGTACGACAGCGCGAAATGGATCGGCTTCGCGAGCTTCGTCGCCTGCATGTCGGGCAGCAGTGCGAGCGCCGCGCCGATGAAGCCCTTCATGTCGCAGGTGCCGCGGCCATACAGGCGGCCGTCACGGATTTCCGGCCGGAACGGGTCGCTGTCCCACTGCTGGCCGTCGACGGGCACGACGTCGGTATGCCCGGACAGCACGATGCCGCCGTTGGTCGTGCCGTCGTGCGCGGGCACGGTCGCGAACAGGTTCGCCCAGCCGCCGCGCGGATCGTGCGTGAGCGTCGACGTGATGCCCTTCGCGGCGAGCGCGTCGCGCACTGTTTCGATCAGGCCGAGGTTCGGCACGCGGCTCGTCGTGTCCATCGACACCAGTTGCGTGATCCAGGGCAGGCTGACGAGCGATGCGTCGTTTTGAGCGGTGGCGGACGGCGCGGTCGCGTCGAGTGTGGACATGGCTGAACTCCGTCTGATGAATGGGAAAATCATACTCAAAAACGGTGCGGCCCGCTCTCGCGGGCCGCAGTGCGGTGCAGCATCACCGCGTGCCTTCTCGTTGCGGCGTCGAATCCGTCAATGCGACGTCGACGCGATGTCGGCGCGACATCAATGCGACGCTATCGCGACATTAACGCGACGTGAATGCGACGTCGACCCGACATCAACGCGACGCGGCGGCTGCGCCTTGCCGGGGCGAATGACCGAGCGCGCGCAGCGTCTCCTTGATCGTCGATACGCGGATCGCGAGATCCGGCGAACGCGTTTCGATCCGCAGCCGGTCCTGGCCCGCGAGCTTGATGTGCCGATGCTTCTGCACCATTTCGATGATGCGCATCGGGTCGATCGGCGGATTCGGCTCGAACTGCAGCCCGATCGCCGCTTCGCTCGCGTCGATCTTCACGATGCCGAGCGGTTTCGCCGCGAGCCGCAGGCGGTGCGTCTCGACCAGCGCATGCGCCTGCGGCGGCAGCTTGCCGAAGCGGTCGATCAGTTCTTCCTGGATCCCGTCGATCGCGTCGCCGTGCTCGCAGTTCGCGAGCCGCTTGTACAGCGACAGCCGCTCCTGCACGTCGGTGCAGTAGTCGGCCGGCAGGATCGCGGGCGCGTGCAGGTTGATCTCGGTCGTTGCGGCGAGCGGGGCGGTGAGGTCGGGCTCCTTGCCGTTCTTCAGCGCCTTCACCGCGTCGTTCAGCATGTCCGTGTACAGCTGGAAGCCGATCTCGTGGATCTCGCCCGACTGCTTGTCGCCGAGCACCTCGCCGGTGCCGCGGATCTCGAGGTCATGCATCGCGAGGTAGAAGCCCGAACCGAGCTCTTCCATCTGCTGGATCGCTTCCAGCCGGCGCTGCGCCTGCTTGGTGAGCGCCTGCGGATCGTGCACGAGCAGGTACGCATAGGCCTGGTGGTGCGAGCGGCCGACGCGGCCGCGCAGCTGGTGCAGCTGCGCGAGGCCGAACTTGTCCGAGCGGTGCATGATGATCGTGTTCGCGCTCGGCACGTCGATGCCGGTCTCGATGATCGTCGTGCACAGCAGCACGTTCGCGCGCTGCGCGACGAAGTCGCGCATCACGCGCTCGAGCTCGCGCTCGTGCATCTGGCCGTGCGCGATCGCGATGCGTGCCTCGGGCACCAGCTCCTCGAGCATCGCCTTGCGGTTCTCGATCGTCTCGACCTCGTTGTGCAGGAAGTACACCTGGCCGCCGCGCTTCAGCTCGCGCAGCATCGCCTCGCGGATCACGCTTTCTTCCTCGCGGCGCACGAAGGTCTTGATCGCGAGCCGCTTCTGCGGTGCCGTCGCGATCACCGAGAAGTCGCGCAGCCCTTCGAGCGCCATCCCGAGCGTGCGCGGAATCGGCGTCGCGGTCAGCGTCAGCACGTCGACTTCCGCGCGCAGCGCCTTCAGCGCTTCCTTCTGGCGCACGCCGAAGCGGTGCTCCTCGTCGATGATCACGAGGCCGAGCCGCTTGAACTGCACGTCCGACGATAGCAGCTTGTGCGTGCCGATTACGATGTCGACGCTGCCTTCGTTGATCTGCGCGATCGCCGCGTTGACTTCCTTCGCAGTCTTGAAGCGCGACAGCTCGACGATCCGCACCGGCCAGTCCGCGAAGCGGTCGGCGAAGGTCTGCGTGTGCTGCTCGGCGAGCAGCGTGGTCGGCGACAGCAGCGCGACCTGCTTGCCACCCATCACCGCGATGAACGCGGCGCGCAGCGCGACCTCGGTCTTGCCGAAGCCGACGTCGCCGCACACGAGGCGGTCCATCGGCTTGCCGCTCGTCATGTCGCCGATCACGGCCGCGATCGCCGCGGCCTGGTCGGGCGTCTCCTCGAAGCCGAAACTCTCTGCGAACTTCACGTAGTCGCGCGGCTCGAGCGCGAACGCGTGGCCTTCGCGGGCCGCGCGGCGCGCGTACAGGTTCAGCAGCTCGGCGGCCGTATCGCGGATCTGCTGCGCGGCCTTGCGCTTCGCGCGCTCCCATTGGCCCGAGCCGAGCGCGTGCAGCGGCGCGCTGTCCGGATCGGCGCCGCTGTAGCGCGAGATCACGTGCAACTGCGCGACGGGCACGTAGAGCTTGCTTTCGCCTGAGTATTCGAGATGCAGGAACTCGGTCTCGCCTTCGCCGAGATCCATCGACACGAGGCCCATGTAGCGGCCGATGCCGTGCTGCGCGTGGACGACCGGGTCGCCGACCTTCAGCTCCGACAGATCGCGCACCATCGCGTCGACGTTGCTCGCCTGTTCCTGGCGGCGGCGCCCCGCGCGGCGGCCGAGCGCGCCGTACAGCTCGGTCTCGGTGATGATCGCGTAGCCTTCGCCCGGCACTGCGAAGCCGCTCGACAGCGGCGCGACGCCGAGCGCGAAGCGTTCGTCGCTCGCGAGCCAGCCGGCGAAGTGGTCGTTGGACGCGGGCCGCAGATGGTGCTCGGCGAGCAGTTGCAGGATCGTCTCGCGGCGGCCGGCCGATTCTACGGTCAGCAGCACGCGCTTGCCTGACGATTCGACGAACGTGCGCAGCGCGGCGAGCGGGTCGTCGGCATGGCGGTCGACGGTGAGCTCGGGCAGGCCGGTCGCCCAGCCGCCTGCCGGCTGCGCGGGCAGCACGACGCGCGCGAACGGCTTCGCGAACGCGAAGAAATCCTCGTCGGACAGGAACAGGCGCTGCGGCTCGAGGATCGGCCGCTCGCGGTCGTGCGCGAGGAACGCGTGGCGCTGCTTCGTGTCGGCGGTGAAGCGGCGGATCGACGCGTCGAGGTCGCCCGTGAACACGAGATGCGAATCCTGCGGCAGGTAGTGGAACAGCGTCGCCGTTTCGTCGAAGAACAGCGGCAGGTAGTACTCGATGCCGGCCGACGGCACGCCGTTGCCGATGTCCTTGTAGATCGGCGCGCGGCTCGGGTCGCCTTCGAAGGTCTCGCGCCAGCGGCTGCGGAACGCGGTGCGCGCAGCTTCGTCGAACGGAAACTCGCGGCCCGGCAGCAGCCGCACGTCGCGCACCGGATAGAGGCTGCGCTGCGTGTCGGGGTCGAACGCGCGGATCGAGTCGACCTGGTCGTCGAACAGGTCGATCCGGTACGGCAGCGGCGAGCCCATCGGGTACAGGTCGATCAGCGAGCCGCGCACGCAATATTCGCCGGGCCGCACGACCTGGCTCACGTGCTCGTAGCCGGCGAGCGTCAGCTGTGCCTTCAGCTTCGCCTCATCGAGCCGCTCGCCCTGCGCGAACGCGAACGTGTAGGCGGCCATGAACGACGCGGGCGGCATCCGGTACAGCGCGGTGGTCGCGGGCACGAGCAGGATGTCGCAGCGGCCCTCGCCGAGGTCGTGCAGCGTCGCGAGACGCTCGGACACGAGGTCCTGGTGCGGCGAGAACGTGTCGTACGGCAGCGTTTCCCAGTCCGGCAGCAGGCGCACGCGCGCGTTGGGGGAGAAATAGCCGATTTCCTGCGCGAGGCGCTGCGCGTCGACCGCGTTCGCGCAGATCACCGCGAGGAGCGGCACGTCGTCGCGATTCGCGGCGAGGTAGCGGGCGATGGCGAGCGCGTCGGCGGAGCCGTGCGTGCCGTCGAAGGCAAAGCGCTGGCCGGGCTTGACGCGCGCGACGGGCGAGGCGGACGGGTTGGAAGCGTTGTCTGGCATAGGGACGGCAGAGGTGGCGTGCGCAGGCGCATTGCAGTGCGCCGGTCGAGACGAAAGACCTATTATAAAATCCGCTTCCTGATTTCATCTTTTCGGCGTTTCCCTTCGTGACTCCCCGACTCTTCGCCCTGATTCCCTGCGCCGGCACGGGCAGCCGCTCCGGCTCGGCCGTGCCGAAGCAATACCGCACGGTCGCGGGCCGCGCGCTCCTGCATTACACGCTCGCCGCGTTCGACGCGTGCAGCGAATTCACGCGGACGCTCGTCGTCCTCGCGCCGGACGACACGCATTTCGACGCGCGCCGCTTCGCGGGCCTGCGCTTCGCGGTGCGCCGCTGCGGCGGCGCGTCGCGGCAGGCGTCGGTACTGAACGGGCTGCTCGGGCTGACCGAATTCGGCGCGACCGACCGCGACTGGGTGCTCGTGCACGACGCCGCGCGCCCCGGCATCACGCCGCAGCTGATCCGCACGCTGGTCGCGGCGCTGAAGGACGATCCGGTCGGCGGCATCGTCGCGCTGCCGGTGGCCGATACGCTGAAGCGCGTGCCGGCCGGCGGCGACGCGATCGCGCGCACCGAGTCGCGCGACGCGCTGTGGCAGGCCCAGACCCCGCAGATGTTCCGCATCGGCATGCTGCGCGAAGCGATCCTGCAGGCGCAGCGGGAAGGGCACGACCTGACCGACGAGGCGAGCGCGATCGAATGGGCCGGCCATACGCCGCGCGTCGTGCAGGGCAGCCTGCGCAACTTCAAGGTCACGTATCCGGAAGATTTCGCGCTCGCGGAAGCGATCCTCGCGCGCGCGCCGTAATCGTCCTGACCCACACTCAATCTCAATCGGAATACGCATGGATTTCAGAATCGGACAAGGCTACGACGTGCACCAGCTCGTCCCGGGGCGCCCCCTCATCATCGGCGGCGTGACGATTCCGTACGAGCGCGGCCTGCTCGGCCACTCGGACGCGGACGTGCTGCTGCACGCGATCACCGACGCGCTGTTCGGCGCGGCGGCGCTCGGCGACATCGGCCGGCATTTCTCCGATACGGATGCCGCGTTCAAGGGCGCCGACAGCCGCGTGCTGCTGCGCGAATGCGTCGCGCGCGTGAAGGCCGCGGGCTTCACGATCCAGAACGTCGACAGCACCGTGATCGCACAGGCGCCGAAGCTCGCGCCGCATATCGACGGGATGCGCGCGAACCTCGCCGAGGATCTCGGGCTGCCGCTCGAGCGCGTGAACGTGAAGGCGAAGACCAACGAGAAGCTCGGCTATCTGGGCCGTGGTGAAGGTATCGAGGCGCAGGCCGCCGCGCTGCTGGTGAAGCAGGGCGACTGACGGGCTGTGACCGGGCGGTGGTTGGCGTCCGGTTTGCGTCCGTCCGGTTTGCGCCGCGCCGCACCAACGCTTGCAGCAATGAAAAACGCCACGCGAGGCAGGCCTGCGTGGCGTTTTTGCTGGTTGCGCGCGCCGTGCGGCGCGCGCGGCGATGCTCACTCGCCTTCGGCGGCGATCACCTGCGCGGCGGCGTTGATCACCGACGCGATGCGGCCGACGTCGCGCAGCTGCGTGACGGTCATCCCTTGTTCGTTCTTCAGCAGCGCGTAGTGCGACTTCACGCAGAAGTGGCATTTGCCGACGATCGACGCGGCGAGCGCGTACATCTCGAACTTGCGCTTCTCGACGCCGCCATGCGTCGCATACGCACCCATCCGCAGCTCGGCGCGCTGGGTCTTCAGGTCGGCGTCGTCGGCCATCTCGACATACGGATACCAGGTGTTGTTCATCCCCATCAGCGCGGCCGCCGTCAGCACGGCGTTCGTCTCTTCGGGCGACAGCACGCCGGCTTCGCGAATCGTCTTCACGAGCACCGTGCTCTTCGCCGCGATCGACGCGGCGAGCGCAACGCCGACCGCATCGGTGCCTTCGAGCGACGAGCGCGAGATCGTACCGTCGAGGTTCAGGCGGATGTCCTTCGCGTAGTCGGGAATGCGCGCCTTAATCGAGTCGATGAATTCCATTGATATCTCCTATGGGTTGGCCGTTAAAAAAGCCCGCAGGCAAGACGTGCGCCGCGGGCTTCGTGCATCGATGCGCTTACAGCGTTGCGCCGCCGACTGCACGGTTGCACGGGCACAGTTCGTCCGTTTGCAGGCCGTCCAGAATGCGCAGGACTTCTTCCGGGCTACGGCCGACGTTCAGGTTGTTCACCGAAACGTGCTGGATCGTGTTGTCCGGATCGACGATGAACGTCGCGCGCAGGGCCACGCCGGCTTCCTTGTCGCGCACGCCGAGCTGGTCGATCAGCTCGCCCTTGACGTCGCCGAACGCGTAGTGGTTCAGCTTGTCGAGGTCCTTGTGCTCACGGCGCCATGCGAGCTTCACGAATTCGTTGTCCGAGCTGCCGCCGAGCAGGATCGCGTCGCGCTCTTCGAACTGCTTCGCCAGCTTCGCGAACTCGACGATTTCCGTCGGGCACACGAACGTGAAGTCCTTCGGGTAGAAGTAGATGATCTTCCACTTGCCCGGGAACGACGCTTCGGTGATCGTCTCGAAAGCCGACTGGCCGTTTTCTTCGTGGTGGTTGAAGCCGGGCTTCGCAGCACCAACGGTGAACGCTTCGAGTTTATCGCCGACGGTTTTCATGCGGTTACTCCTGTGTGAGTTGGGAAGAAGACTTGAGTCAAGCTACCTCGGTGCTGCAACGTTGATGTGACAGCATGGGTCGAATCTTAACACTATTGACGCGCAGCATCAATAGATTTTGACTAACGGCGCCGATAGATTTTTTCAACCGCCGCGATAGTGTGACGCGCGGCACACCTGCGTGCGCGCGTCATGCGGCCGCACGTGCCTTGCCGCCGGGGAATTCGAGCGTGACTTCGAGCCCGGGTTCCGGGCTGCGGTTGCGCAGGCGCAACGCGCCGCGATAGCGGCCGACGAGGCGCTGCACGATCGCCATCCCGAGGCCCGTGCCGTCCGCCTTGGTCCGGGCGGTGTCGACGCGGTAGAACGGCCGCATTACGAGCGGGAGCTGATCCTCGGGGATGCCGGGGCCTTCGTCGCTGACCGACAGCTCGACGCGCGCGTGCGACACGCGCGTTTCGAGCGTGATGCGCGCGACGCCGTCCTGCCGGCTCTGGCCGTACTTGCGCGCGTTCTCGACGAGATTGCCGATCACGCGCCGCATGTCGGTTTCGTCGGCCTCGATGACGGCGGCGGGTGCGAGCCGGGTATGGATCTGCACGCCGTCCTCGCCCGCGACGCGCGCGGCGACTTCCTGCACGATCGTCGACAGGTCGATCGGCTCGGGCTTGCGCTGCGTCGGCCGCGCGTAGTCGATGAACGCGGCGATGATGCGATCCATCTGCTCGATGTCGTCGACCATCGCGTCCTTGGTCGCCTGGTCGGACGGGCTCATCTCGGTTTCGAGGCGCAGCCGCGCGAGCGGCGTGCGCAGGTCGTGCGAGATGCCCGCAAGCATCAGCGCGCGGTCGGCTTCGAGCTGTTCGAGGTCGCGCACCATCTGGTTGAAGCTGCGGTTCGTCTCGGCGGCGACGCCCATCCCGCGCTCCGGCAGCGGTTCGGGTGCCTGGCCCGAGCCGAGCTGGCGCGCGGCGAGCGCGAGGTGCGAGAACGGCCGGTTCACGAGGCTCGTGATGAATGCCGAGCCGAACAGCGACAGCGCGAGTGCGAACAGGCCCCAGCCGGCCCACTGCAGGCCCGTGACGGTGTCGAGCTGGTCGCGGTCGAGCGCGACCCAGTAATCGTCGTCGTCGATCTTGAAGCTGATCCACACGCCGGGGATGTCGTTGACCGATTGCGCGATCACCGTATCGTCGCCGAGGCGGCTGCGGATGTCGTGCTCGATCAGCCGGTTCAGCGATTCGTCGGGCTGCAGCTTGAATTTGTCGGTCTTTTCGCGCGGATACACGCGCACGCCTTCGTTGCTCTCGAGATCCTGCAGCAGCGCGCGGCGCAGGTCGGGATCGGAATAGAGCAGTGCGGTGCGCGTGAGCTTCACGATCGCGACGAGCTGGAGCGCGACGCGCTGCGCGCGCGGCTCGCGCTCGATCACGCGAAAGCTCTGGAACCACGCGGCGAGACTGACCGAGATCAGCAGCGCGATCAGCAGGAAGGTGCGCCAGAACAGCCCGCCGAAGGCGAGCTGCAGAAGGCGCCGGTCGATACGCATGGGACGGGCCGTAGACGGGCGAAACCGGAGGAGGGGAGGGTCAGGCCGCGCCGTCCGGGATGAACACGTAGCCGAGGCCCCAGACGGTCTGGATGAACCGCGGGCTGCCCGGATCCGGTTCGATCAGCTTGCGCAGGCGCGAGATCTGCACATCGAGGCTGCGGTCGAACACTTCGTATTCGCGGCCGCGCGCGAGCTCCATCAGCTTTTCGCGCGACAGCGGCTGGCGCGGATGGCGTGCGAACACCTTCAGCACCGAGAATTCGCCGGTCGTCAGCGGAATTTCCTGGCCGGACTTCGTCAGCGTGCGGGTCGCGAGATTCAGCGAGAATTCGCCGAACTCGAACACCTCGGTCGTTTCCGACGGCGCACCCGGCAGTTCGGCCGGCGCCTGGCGGCGCAGCACCGCGTGGATGCGCGCGACGAGCTCGCGCGGATTGAACGGCTTCGGCAGGTAATCGTCGGCACCCATCTCGAGACCGACGATGCGGTCGACGTCCTCGCCCTTGGCCGTCAGCATGATGATCGGCGTGCGGTCGTTGCTGCCGCGCAGGCGGCGGCAGATCGACAGGCCGTCTTCGCCCGGCAGCATCAGGTCGAGCACGAGCAGGTCGAACCGCTCGCGCACCCAGAGCTTGTTCATCGCGGTCGCGTTTTCCGCGACGTACACGTTGAAGCCCTGCTCGCCGAGGTAGCGGCGCAGCAGGTCGCGCAGGCGCGGGTCGTCGTCGACGACGAGAATCTTGGAGGGGTTTTTCGTTTCCATGAACGGCATCTTATCGCGAATGGGAAATGGCGCGCGGCCGGGTAATTTGACGCGTTACAGTCAGTTACAAAATTTACCCGTGGTGTGGCGTTGAGTAAAGGCACGCTATAGAGATTCCTTTACTCGAAGCCGAAATTCGGTAGATACTCCCCTGCACTTAATCTTTCATGGTTTGCACACCCGATTTCCGCAGGGTTTTTCAAGTACCAGAGGTAGCCGGTTGCCGCGTGACGAAGGGAACAAATCGACCAAAGAAGCGAGGACGGTCATGCGATCTGCCCGGATTGCACTGATGTTGACGATCGCGCTCGCCGGTCCGTATGCGTCGAACTTCGCGTATGCGCAACGCGCCGAGCCGGGCGCTCCATCGCGCAAGCTGCCGCGAGGCAAGACGCCGCCAGCCGACCGCGGTGCCGACTCCGCCACCCGCTCCGCCGTGCCTCCCGATCTCGAGCAGCACCGCCGCGACGGGCACATGACGCCCGAGGAGCGCCACCTGCTGCGCCAGCACATCGAAGACGCGGTCCGCGAACTGTACAAGCGCTGACCCGCGCGCCACGCCGAAAAAATCCGTAGCAATTTTGCAGTCAACTTGCGACTGCCGGATGCCGTTGAATCGGCACATGCGCGCATTGCGCGCTTCGGGAGCCGACGACGATGAGTGAAACGAACACCGCCGCTGCGCGGGCGCCATCGCCTGCGATGCAGATGCCGCTCGACGTGGACGATGCACTGTTTTTCCTGAGCCGCACCGGCTTTACGCCTGCGCCCGCCGACGTCGCGCGGCTCGTCGGCATGACGCGCGCGCAGGCGGTGGCCGACGCGCTCGGCAACGCCCGGCGCGAGCCCGCGACGAGCTGGCCCGACTGGCTCGCGGAACTGCCGCCGACGCGCGCCCAACGGCAGGCGCTGACACCTGACCAGAAGCGCGACGAGCAGCGCACGCGCAATCTGCATTACGAGGCGTTACGCGCTGCGTGGGTCAACGAGATGGTCGTGACGCCGTCGCCGCTCACCGAGCGCATGACGCTGTTCTGGCACGGCCACTTCACGTCGGGTCAGGACAAGGTGCCGTACCCGCAGACGATGTTCGCGCAGAACGTGCTGCTGCGCAGCGAGGCGCTCGGCAACTTCGGCGCGCTGCTGCATGCGGTCGCGCGGGATCCGGCGATGCTGCAGTATCTGGACGGCGCGAGCAATCGCAAGGGTCGCCCGAACGAGAATTTCGCGCGCGAGGTGATGGAGCTGTTCACGCTCGGCGAAGGACACTACACGCAGCACGACGTGACGGAAGCCGCGCGCGCGATGACCGGCTGGACGATCGATCCCGACACGCTGCGCTTCGTCGTGCGCCCGGAATGGCACGATACCGGCGACAAGACGATCCTCGGCGAAACGGGCCCGTTCGACGGTGACGGATTTCTCGACGTCCTGCTGAAACGTCCGGAAACCGCGCGCTTCATCGCGACGAAACTGTGGCGCGAATTCGTGTCGGACACGCCGGACGCCGACGCACTCGACACGGTTGCCGGCCACTTTCGCGCAAGCGGCTACCAGATTCGCGCGGCACTCGGCGCGTTGTGGTCGACGGATGCGTTCTGGGATCCGCGCAATCGCGGCGTGCTCGTCAAGTCGCCGGCCGAATTCGTCGTCGGCTCGGTGCGGCTGTTCGACGTCGGCTACGGCGATCCGCAGATGCTCGCGAACACCGTACGCACGCTCGGGCAGAACCTGTTCTACCCGCCGAACGTGAAGGGCTGGCCGGGCGGCCCGACGTGGATCAACAGCTCGACGCTGCTTGCGCGCAAGCAGTTCGTCGAGCAGTTGTTCCGGGCGACCGAGACGGCCGGCATGCGTCCGGTGGCGGCGAGCGGAAATCCCCGCGGGATGATGGCGGCCAGCAACGGCAGTCCCGCCGCGGCGTCGGCGAAGCCCGGGCGCGGCGGCTTGCGCTTCGATCTCGAGCGCTGGCTCGCGCAATATCGCGCGCGGCCGCAGGCGATCGCGGGCCTGTCGACCGAACTGCAGCTGCAGCATGCGGTGCTGGCGGTGCCGCCCGTCGCGGCGATCGACACCGGATCGACCGGTAGCGCATATCTGGAGGCGCTGCTGATGGATCCCGCCTATCAATTGAAATGAACATGAACCCGAACACGAGTCGCCGGCGCCGCATGCACGCGACGCGGCCGGCAAAGGATGCACGATGAAACGACGTGATTTCCTCGCGCTCACGGGCGCCGCCGCGACGGCGGGCGTGTCGCTGTGGCAGCCGGGCGCGCTCGCGGCCACGCTCGCCGCGCCGAAGGCGAGGGCAGGCTATTCGAACGTGCTGATCCTCGTCGAGCTGAAGGGCGGCAACGACGGCCTCAATACCGTGGTGCCGTATGCGGATCAGCAGTATTACCAATTCCGGCGCAGCATCGGCATCAAGCGCGACCAGGTGCTGCAGCTCGACGAACGTACGGGGCTGCATCCGTCGCTCGCGCCGCTGCTGCCGCTGTGGCACGACCGGCAGGTCGCGATCGTGCAGGGCGTCGGCTATCCGCAGCCGAACCTGTCGCACTTCCGCTCGATCGAGATCTGGGACACCGCATCGCGCTCGGATCAGTACCTGCGCGAAGGCTGGCTCACGCGCACGTTCGCGCAGGCGCCGGTGCCGGCCGGCTTCGCGGCGGACGGCGTCGTCCTTGGCAGCGCCGAGATGGGGCCGCTCGCGAACGGTGCGCGCGCCATCGCGCTCGTCAATCCGGCGCAGTTCATCCGTGCCGCGCGGCTCGCGGAGCCCGTGTCGCTGCGCGAGCAGAACCCGGCGCTCGCGCACATCATCGAAGTCGAGAACGACATTGTGAAAGCGGCGGACCGGCTGCGTCCGCGCGGCGGCATGCGCGAATTCCGGACGGCGTTTCCGGCGGGCGCGTTTGGCACCGCGGTGAAGACCGCGATGCAGGTGCTCGCTGCGTGCGACGCGTCGGGGCCCGGTGCGCAGGACGGCGTGGCGGTGCTGCGGCTCACGCTCAACGGCTTCGACACGCACCAGAACCAGCCGGGACAGCAGGCGGCGTTGCTCAAGCAGTTCGCCGAAGGGATGAGCGCGATGCGCGGCGCGTTGATCGAGCTTGGACGGTGGAACGAAACGCTCGTGATGACGTATGCGGAGTTCGGGCGGCGCGTGCGCGAGAACCAGAGCAACGGCACCGATCACGGCACGGCCGCGCCGCATTTCGTGATGGGCGGGCGCGTCGCGGGCGGGCTGTACGGGGCGCCGCCCGCGCTCGGGCAGCTCGACGGCAATGGCAATCTGCCGGTCGCGGTCGATTTCCGTCAGCTCTATGCGACCGTGCTGGGGTCCTGGTGGGGGCTCGATGCGACGCGCGTGCTGCAGCAGCGCTTCGAGCCGCTGCCGTTGGTGAAGGCGTAGCCGCGCGTCAGCGCCGGCGCACGGCGCGCCACGCGATCCACAGGTTGCGGATCGGCGTCAGCGCGATGCGCTGGTGCAGGACCTGGTAGCCGTCGCGTTCGATCTCGTCGAGCAGCGCGCGCGCAAGCGCAAGCTGCGCGCGCAGCGTGCGCTGCGTACGGCGCTCGGCGGCGGGGATCGCGGCTTCGGCGCCCGTGAGTGCGTCGCGGGCCCGTGCAGTCTGGAATTGCAGCAGTTCGGTGAAGGCAGGGCTGTAGCGCCGGTTCAGCAGGTCCGCGGCCGTCACGTTGTAGCGCTGCAGTTCGTCGATCGGCAGATAGATGCGGCCATGCCGCGCATCGTTGCCGAGTTCCTGAACGAACTGCGCGAGCATCAGCGCGTGGCCGACGGGCTCGGCCCACGGCTGCGGCTCGGACGGGCGCGCGGCGCTTGCGCGCGCGACGAGCGACGCGAAGCCGCCGCCGACCAGCGTGATATAGCGCTGCAGGTTCGCGAAATCGAGGTAGCGCGCCTGTTCGAGATCCATGCCGTAGCCGCCGACGAGCGCGCGCAGCGCGTCGTGTTCGGCCGCGATCGACGGATGATGCTGCGCGAGCGCCTTGGTCACCGGATGCGACGGCTCGCCGGCCGCGAGCGCAGCGAGTTCCTTGTGCCACCACGCGAGCTTGGTGTGGCCGACGGTCGGGTCGCTGGTTTCCTTGACGGTTTCCTCGAGTTCGCGGCGCAGCGCGAAGAGGGCCGTGAGGCGCGGCTGGACGCCGAACGGCGCCTGCCGCAACGCGTAGTAGACGCTGGAGCCGGCGGGGGCGGCTTTCTGCTGACAGTAGTCGTCGAAATTCACGTGGGCAATCGGGTCGGGGAGGCGGTATCGGGGACGCGCGGTTGCGCACCGCCGGAAGCATCAAGCGGGGAATATCAAGCGCGGAATTCTAGCATCGGAGCGTGAATGCCGCCTGCCGATGGAGACAACGCGTCGCAGATCGGGTAGAATCTCGCGCTCGCCTGATCGGGCTGAGCCGGTTTCGATGCCGGCATGAAGTCCCGGGCGCGCGGCGCAAGCACTCGATGCTCGCCGTGCGGTCAGGCGACAGAGCATGCGCGTGAGTGGCGAAATTGGTAGACGCACCAGGTTTAGGTCCTGACGCCCGCAAGGGTGTGCCGGTTCGAGTCCGGCCTCACGCACCAAATGGACACGAGCCCGCGGCCCGTCTCCGAAGAAGCGCTGCCGGTCGGTTGACCGCAGCGCTTTTTCTTTTTCTGCGCGGCTAATCCCAAAAGCTGCGGATCGCGACCGCGACGATCACCGGCACCGAAAACACGTTTGGGATGGGGGGCACGGGACTTTGGGGGACTAAGTGCGGCTCTGTCGTGCTAATGGTTTCGGTTCCGCGAGGGTGGGAGCGAAATTGGTAGACGCACCTGGGTCAGGTCCTGGCGCCACTATCCTCCAAACGATGTTCCCGAGCAAATTCTTGCATCGATGTGGACGATGCTGCGAGTCTTCTGCGCCTGAGCAAGAAGCATATCTATAACATCTCTTCCGCCAAGAAGCTGCCTTTTCAACTCATCGACGGTTCGGACAAAATCCAGGCTTCTGTCGTCGAGATGGCGTGCTATTTCGTAGCCACATTGGAAAAGCTGGATTAATGTCTTAAAGAATGGCAAGAAGTTCATCTTCAAGGGGGCAAAAGTCAATCAAATATCAGCTAAAAGCTCGCGATGAACGTCAATTAAGCGGTCGGTAGGCTTGGAAATAAATAACAGAAGAGCGGAGCAAGAGGAATGCCCCGTGTATGCGGTTATTTTTGAGATGTGTGAATACCTGAGGTTTTCGAGATAATTGCAAAAATTCCTCAGGCGTGTTGCGGTATTGGGTGTCTTGTGATCTGTGTCTGTGTTTTTCACTCTGTCGGTAGGGTGTTATGCAGCGCAACTGTCTGAAAGTGGGTGACAAGTCCTCGGCGGGCGGGACGGTCATTGATGGGATACCCACATGCACGCATCACGGCGGTGAACTGACCTATCTCGGTGCTCGAGTGGCGTGTCCTTCGTGCAAATCGATGGGGCAAATCGTTCCCAAAGGTCCGCGGTTACCGTATTCATTGATGGGCAAAGAAGTGGCTCTTGAAGGCGATGTATGCTCTTGCCGGTGCTATCCGCCTCCGACCATGATTGCCTCCCAAAGCACGATGTTTCAGACGTTTGAGAGCCATCATCTTGCCGAGCAAGGCTTTGCCGCAACCGGTCTTCCGCTGACGCCGGACCCGGTGAGTAATTTTGACGAACGGGTGCGGGTGCTTGATGAAAATGGGCATCCCGTGGCGGGCGAGCCGTTCCATATCAAAACTGACGCGGGTGCGATTCATAAAGGCGTGACTGATGAGGACGGTTATTGTCCTCGGGTCTATACGTCTGACGCGCAAAACCTTGATATTGCTATTGGTTATAAAGCCGTGGAACGGTGGAATGCATGACCGAGTTCCTCTACAAGACTCCGACAAACGACACGAAGGGTTCGCAATATGACGTGCTTGGGCATCTCATGCCTGCGCGCATGTTCGTGTTTGTAGTGGTCGATGAACCTGGAAAAGACGGCTTCCTTGTTCGCCGTTGCTACACAAGCCTTGAAGATCCCCATCTTCTAAAAATGAATTTGACGCCGATAGGCAATCTTCGTGAGGTCTATCCTGAGAAAGAAGGCTTGTGGGGTAGAGGTGGTCCGGAGTCAAAGGTAAGTGTTGCTGAGCATGTCTTGGAATACGAGAAAATAACCTCTTATGCCTCTACGAGTGGCACTTATCCTGATGGTACGCTTCGCATGAATGGCAAGGCTGTCTATGTTGATATCGCTAAGGCAAAAAGGGCTGGCGCGAAGCTTGTTACTACTGAAGAGATTGTTCGCGCTATTGATGAATATAAAGTAAACTTGAATTCCAAGGCGCGACGCGAGGCTGAACATATCAAGCAGAAGGTAATGAATATAGACAGGGAAATATTGGTTCAGCCTCATCCTTCTGTTCCGCCTTCTGGGATATTTAGCCAAAGTGGTTTAAAGATATCTCTCGGTATCGTGAAGTATGCTCGTGTGGTCCAAGTAATCGGCATTGGCTTCACTGCTTGCGATTTGGAAGTGGCAGCGAACCAATCATTCGAGACGAAAAGCGTTCGACCTATTGAGAAAGAGGTTGTGCGGCAGATCGGCGGTTGGGGTGGTGCGGTAGCTGGTGCGAAGATGGGGGCTGCTGCTGGTGCTCTGGTCGGCATTGAGACCGGGCCGGGCACAATCATTACGGGGCTGATTGGTGGCATCGTATTCGGCGCCATTGGCTATATGTGTGGCAGTGCCGTAGCTGATCAAATACCGAACAACTAGGAGGTAATGTGTCTTTTTTCTCAAGGTTCTCCCCCTCCAATCCTGAAAATATGGAGAAGAGATATCGCAAAGATCAAGTCAAGACGGTTGAGAGGGTTTTTTCTGAGGATATCAAGACGCTGAGAGAATGGTTTCCTGTAGGCGAATACAATCTCAAGGATGCTGATTACCAGGATCCTCAAGATATGATTCTTGTCGAAATTGGTGTGAATGCCATTGTTCATACCGAAGAGGTTTTGGTCGAGCAATTTCCCTTGCTGGTGAATTTAATCAAGGAGGGAAGGGAGGAGGTTGCCGTTAGGAGCTTCGAGAGAAAATCTGGCGGGCTGACGTATAGGGCAATATTTGCGACTGAAGACAGGTTCTCTGGAAAAACAGCCCGTATACTAACCAATGATATTGAGCTATTGAAGTCAATAGCGAATTGCGATTTTCGTCCTCCCCCTCCTTGGATTGTTTGGTACGAACTTGGTCCCAGCAGTTCAATAGAAAGACAAGGTGATCCGGATTATTGGTTTAATTATGTCTGGGATCGATTCTGGGATAAGCTGAGTCTGGAGGAGCAAGCGAAGTATGTTGCTGACTGGCGAGAGAAAACCAAGTCCTATATCTCAGATAAGGATTGGGATGATTGGGTTTTCCTGATGAGAATGCGAGACCCGAAATATCGGGAAGTTGAAGATGACTGAATGCATCGCTCCGGTTTCGCTTTGGCTTGTCGTGAGGAAGCGGTTTTTCATGTCTAGCGTCTTTGTTGAACCTGCGTAGACTGGCTCGGGTGATGGCGACACGCTGGTATGACTTTCCGTGTCAAGCGATGTGTTTGCCTTGTCACGCGCTGTGATCGCAAGACGGAAGCGGTGCCGTGACCTGCAGTTTGACCAGCAGTTGCCTTCTATGAGGAGAAAATAGTCAAGGCTTTTTTGGCTTCCGGGCTTTTGATGCCATCAGTACATTTCCTGTCATCTTAGGCCTCGTCCTGCAGGCGCATTTGGGGACGAAACTATCTC
>NZ_JAAGPL010000126.1:0-25833 GCF_017104785.1 Burkholderia sp. Ac-20353
CGGCGCCGGTCAGCGCGCCGTCGCGCGGCGCATCTTCGGTTCGACGGCGATGGCTTCGCCGCGCGCCGGCACGATGCACGCGAGGAACGCGGCGATCGCGGGGCTGTTGCGGCGCGCCTTCAGGTAGTACACGTATTCGTCGATCGTCGTCGTAACGCCGCGCAGCGCGACGATCCTCAATTCCGGATGACGCTCGGCCTCGCCGAGCGGGAACAGGCTGCAGCCGACGCCGTGCAGGATCGCCTCGCGGATCGCTTCACGGCTGCCGATCTCCGCGACGCACGCCGGCGCAATGCCGGCCGCCGCGAGGATCTCCTCGGTGCAGCGGCGCGTGACCGAGCCTTCCTCGCGGATCAGGAGCCGCACGTCGGCGAGCTGCGCCGCATCGATTGCATCGAAGCGCGCGAGCGGATGCGTGCGATGCACGACGAGCACGAGCGGATCGGTCGAGATCACCTGCCGCTCGATCCCGTCCGCATCATTACGCTGCGACGACACCGCGAGATCGATGCGGAATTCGTGCAGCGCCTGCAGCATTTCCTCGGAGTTGCCGATCCGGCACGTGAGCGCGATCGACGGATGCGCGTTCGAGAAGCGCCCGACGGCGTCCATGATGTAGTAAGGCCCCGTCGCGCCGATGCGCAACTGGCCTTCGAACAGGCCGCCGACGTTGCGCAGCATGATGTCGGCCTGCGCTTCGAGCGCGATCATCTTCTCGATCAGCGGCAGCAGCTCGATGCCGGTCTCGGTGACTTCGAGCCGGCGGCCGCTGCGATAGAACAGCTCGACGCCGTACACCTGCTCGACCTGCTTGATCTGTGCGGCGATGGTCGGCTGGCTCACGCCGAGATGCCGCGCCGCGCGCGTGATGCTGCCCTGCCTGACGGTCGCGTGGAACGCCTTCAGCTGATCGAACACGACTCCGCCTCATCCCTCTTCATGCGCGGCAGCGTAGCGCACTCATGTGTCGGCGCGGTGAAAGGTGCGTCGTGCACGACTTCGAAAAAAAGCTGGGGATGACCGCAAGAAACCTGCTGGAACCGGTCACGTCCGGGACACGCCAGTGCGGACTAATAGCGGCAGCGCACCGCCGCCGGCCCCGCTCAGCCGGTTGCTCGTTTCCATACCGACCCAACAGGATCCTCCTCATGTCTTCGACCAACAGACGCGATTTCCTGCGCCTCGCCGCCCAGTCGGCGGGCGCGATGGCCGCCTACGCAGGCTTCCCGCCCGCGATCCGCAACGCGCTGGCGATGCCGGCCGCGTCGCGCACCGGCACGATCCAGGACGTCGAGCACGTCGTGATCTTCATGCAGGAAAACCGCTCGTTCGACCACTACTTCGGCGGGCTGCGCGGCGTGCGCGGCTTCAACGATCCGCGCCCGCACCTGCTGCCGAGCGGTGCGCCGGTGTGGCAGCAGCCGCCCGCGTCGACGTTCACGAAGAACTATCATTCGCGCGGCCTCGATTCGTCCGCGCCGTATGTGCTGCCGTTCTACCTCGATCCGAAGCAGACAACCGAATTCCAGCCGGGCACCAATCACGGCTGGAGCAGCGGCCACCTGGCCTGGAACAACGGCCAGTGGAACCAGTGGGTGAACCAGAAGCAGGACGTGCTGACGATGGGTTACCTGAAGCGCCAGGACCTCACCTATCACTACGCGCTGGCCGACGCATTCACGATCTGCGACGCGTACCACTGCTCGGCGCACGCCGACACCGCGCCGAACCGCATCTACCTGTGGACCGGCACGATCGACCCGCGCAACATCTACGGGATGCCGCCGAACGGCCCCGGCATCGGCGAGCGCGACGACGTCAACGGCTACACGTGGACGACCTACGCGGAGCGCCTCGAGAACGCGAACATCAGCTGGAAGGTGTACCAGGGCGGCACGGGCATC
The DNA here is from genome assembly GCF_017104785.1 of Burkholderia sp. Ac-20353. Lineage (NCBI taxonomy): Bacteria > Pseudomonadati > Pseudomonadota > Betaproteobacteria > Burkholderiales > Burkholderiaceae > Burkholderia > Burkholderia sp. Ac-20353. Next base: position 1,905 of record NZ_JAAGPL010000126.1, read on the forward strand.
CCGGGCGACCCGACCGACAACTACACCGACAACTCGCTGATGTTCTTCAAGCGCTTCCAGGTGAAGGAAGGCGCGAGCGGCCCGCTCGTCGACAAGGGCGCATCGGACCACACGCTCGCGGAGCTGAAGGCCGACGTGCAGGCGAACAAGCTGCCGCAGGTGTCGTGGATCGTCTCGCCGTACAAGTACAGCGAGCATCCGCAGGCGTCGCCGACCGACGGCGCGTTCTACATCAACATGGTGCTCGAGGCGCTGACGTCGAACCCGGACGTGTGGGCGAAGACCGTGTTCATCCTCAACTACGACGAGAACGACGGGCTGTTCGATCACGTCGTGCCGCCGGTGCCGCCTGTCACGAGCAGCGTGAACGGGCAGGGCGTCGTGTCGTCGAACCTGCTGGGCAATCTCGGCGACGAACTGCTCGACCTGGGCAAGTATCCGCACGAGATGAGCCCGCTCGTGCCGGGCGCGGACCCGGGCGGGATCCAGCCGATCGGCCTCGGGCCGCGCGTGCCGCTGATCATCATCTCGCCGTGGACGAAGGGCGGCTGGGTGTGCTCGGAGACGTTCGACCACACGTCGGTGCTGCGCTTCCTCGAAGCGCGCTTCGGCGTGAAGGAGCCGAACATCAGCGCATGGCGGCGCTCGATCTGCGGCGACCTGACGTCCGCGTTCGACTTCTCCGGCAAGCCCGACACGCGCACGGTGAGCTTCACGGTGCCGCAGCACATCGCGACGGCCGGCCACGCGTACCAGGTGCCCGCGCAGCAGACGATGCCGGCGCAGGAGCCCGGCACGCGTCCGGCGCGCGCGCTGCCGTACGAGGTCTTCGTGCACAGCCGCGTGAACAGTCATGACGGCAACGTGTGGCTCGACTTCGCTAACACGGGCGGCGCGGGCGCGGCGTTCTACGTGTACGATCGTCGCAATCCGTCGAGCCAGCCGCGCCGCTACGCGGTGTCCGCGGGCGACAAGATCGCCGACTGCTGGAACACGTCGGTCGCGCAAGGCGACTATCACCTCGCGGTGTACGGCCCGAACGGCTACCTGTGCGAGTTCCAGGGCAACACGACGCTCGCGACGGACGGCCAGCACGCGAACCCGGACGCGAAGGTCGGCTACGACGTGCGCAACCGCCACGTGTACCTGCAACTGCGCAACAGCGGCCGCGCGACGTGCCGCGTGGTCGTCGACAATGCGTACAGCCATGCGCATTCGCGGTCGTACACGCTCGCGCCGGGCGAGCGCGTCGAGGATCACTTCGAGCTCAGCTCGAGCCACGGCTGGTACGACCTGAGCATCGTTGCGACCACGACGGGCGGCGCTGGCGACGACAAGGTCGTGCGCCGCTTCGCCGGACACGTCGAGACGGGTCGGCCGAGCCACAGCGATCCGGGGCCGGTGAAGGGCTGAGCAGCGTGCGCCGCGATGCCGGCGGCACGCGTTTGCCGGCATCGCGGCCTCCATCGAGGTCGCACTTCGCAGTCCCTCTCGGGATTGGTGTTTGGAGACTGAAAACTGTTGACAATGTGTCGGGCCGACGGTATACAAGGATCATTCGCCGATCTGGCGCCCTCGTTTTCCACCGCAGCCTCGCTGCCTGCCCGACCATGACAGCCCCGAACGCGCTCAATGCCATCGAACTCCTGCAGAGCCAGTCGCTCGCGATGATCGTCCAGGACATGCTCGAGCGCGCGATCGTGTCCGGCGAATATGCACCCGGCGAGAAACTCAACGAAGTCGATATCGCGACCAAGCTGAACGTGTCGCGCGGCCCCGTGCGCGAGGCGTTCCGCGCGCTCGAGCAGGCGGGCCTGCTGCGCAACGAGAAGAATCGCGGCGTGACGGTGCGCGTCGTGCCGCTGCGCGAAGCCGAGGAGATCTACGAAGTGCGCGCGATGCTCGACGAGTCGGTCGCGCGCGCGCTCGCGAAACGCATCTCGCCCGACACGCTGAAGGTGCTGAAGGGCATCATCCAGTCGATGAAGGATGCCGCGAAGACGCACGACGTCACGCGCTATACCGAGCTCAACGTGCAGTTCCACGACGCGATGGTCGTCGGCGTCGGCAACACGCACTTGACCGATACCTACCGCCGTCTCGTGCGGCAGCTCGGGCTGCTGCGGCAGGCGGCGATCGAGGCCGAGCACGATGCGCTGTCGGTGTCGGCGGCCGAGCACGAGAAGATCGTGCAGGCGCTCGGCAACGGCGACGAGGAGAAGGCGGTCGCGCTCGTGCGCGAGCACGTCGCGCATGGCCTCGCACGGATGCGCCGCACGCACGAGCAGGGCCTGCCGGCGACCGGCAAGGCGGCGCGCGAGAAGACAGCGCGGGTGTGACTGGTTCGTGCATGGCGGGGAAAGAACAAAGGGCGCTGCGAAGCGCCCTTTGTTCATGGTGCGCGGCCAACGGATCTACGCCTTGTCCGCTTTCCCCGCCGCGCTCGCGAGCTTCGACAGCCACTTATCGACGATCCACGGCTGCCGGTTCGCGTCCTCCGCGCGCTCCTTGCGGCGGATCGCATTGCGCACGACGTGCGAGCCGACATAGCGGAACGGCTCCGGCGGAAAATGTCCGAGCGGGCCCTGCGTGAGCGGGCTGCGCGTCCACGCGTTGTCGAGATCGAGCACCAGCGACGACAGGATCTGCCCGCCCATGTAGGTCGGTCCGACGCCGTTGCCCGAATAGCCGAAGCCGTAGAACACGTTCGGTGCGCCGTCGAGGCGGCCGAAGAACGGGAAGCCCGTCACCGAGCGATCCGACGGGCCGTTCCAGCTCGCGGTGATCGGCACGCCGGCGAGCGACGGGAAGAACTCGCGCAGGCTCTGCGTGAGCTGCGCCTCGTACGGCGAACGCTGGTCGAACACCGGCGCGATGCGCCCGCGCCACGCGAACGTGTTGCCGCCCTTGCCGAGCATCAGCCGCCCATCGGGCGTGCTTCGGTAGTAGTACACGAAGATCCGCGAATCGAGCACCGACACGCCGTCGACGAGCCCCGTCTTCGCGAGCAGCTCCGGACACTTCTCGGTGATGACCATGTCGCTCGACACCACAGCGATCGTGCGCGCGAACTGCGGGAAGCGGCTCGCCATCCACGCATTGATCGCGAACACGAGCTTGCCGGCGGTGACGCTGCCGGCCGGCGTGCGCACGACGACCTGCGGGCCCGGCGTGAAGTCGAGCATCGGTGTGCGCTCGTGAATCCGGACGCCCATCGCAAGCGCGACGCGGCGCAGCCCGCGCACGAGCTTGCCCGGATGCACGGTCGCGGCGATCGGCGAATACACGCCGTCGAGATTGCGAGCCGACCCCGAGCGGCGTGCGACTTCGGCCGGCGGCAGCGGTTCGTAGCTGTGGATCCCGCACGCGGCGAGCGCATCGAGCACCGGCGCGAGCGTGCCGACCTGCGCGGGCGACGTTGCCGTGTACAGCGTGCCGTCGAGCCGCAGCTCCGCGTCGATGCCGTGTTCGCGACAGAACCCGGCGATGTGCTGCACGGCTGCTTCGGACGCCTTCACGAGTCGCACCGCTTCGGCCTCGCCGAACAGGCGCCGCAGCGTCAGGAATTTCGCGGACCACGTGAGCAGGCAGCCGCCGTTGCGGCCGCTCGCGCCCGCCCCGCACAGGTCGCCTTCGAGTATCACGATGTCGAGCGCGGGGTTCTGCTGCTTGGCCTGGATCGCCGTCCAGAGCCCCGTGAACCCGCCGCCGACGATGCAGACGTCGGCTTTCGCCGCACCTTGCAGCGCGGGGGCGAGGTCGCCGTCGTTGAAGAGCGCTTGTTCGATCCAGAAGGGACGCATCACGTGTTTCGCTTGAATGGAAAAGCGGCCGTGTCGCGCACGGCCCGATATACAAAGAGGCGGGCCGCGCATCGCAACCGATGCGCGGCCCGGCCGGTCACGCCGCGGCTTCGGCGGACACCCGCCGCACGCCCATCGCGCGCAGCGTGTCGGCGATCGCGGCGACGGCGCCCGGAATGCCTGCTTCGCCGAAATGCCCGATGCAGCCGATGCGGAACGTCTCGACCTCGGTCAGTTTGCCCGGATACAGAATGTAGCCGCGCTTTTTGACCTCCTGATAAAACGTCTTGAAGTCGTAGTTCGGATCGTCCGGCGCGTGGAACGTGACGATGATCGGCGCCTGCACCGATGCGTCGAGGAACGGGCGGAAGCCAAGCGCTGCCATCCCGTCGATCAGCGCCGCGCAGTTGCGTGCGTAGCGGCCGCCGCGTGCGGCGAGCCCGCCTTCGTCGAGATACTGCGTGAGCGCGGCGTCGAGCGCGGCGACGACATGCGTCGGCGGCGTGAAGCGCCATTGCGTCGTGCGCTGCATGTACGTCCACTGGTCGTACAGATCCATGCTGAGCGAATGGCTGTTGCCTTCGCAGCGTTCGAGCGTGCTGCGCTTCACGATCACGAAACCCATCCCCGGCACGCCTTCGAGGCACTTGCCGGACGCGGCGATCACCGCGTCGAACGGCGTCGTGCGCGCGTCGATGTCGATCGCGCCAAACGAGCTCATCGCGTCGACGATCAGCCCGCGGCCATGCTTCGCGACGATCTTCGCGATCTCGTGCAGCGGATTCAGCACGCCGGTGCCCGTCTCGCAATGCACGAGCGCGACATGCGTGATGCCCGGGTCGGCGGCCAGCGCGCGATCGACGTCGGCCGGGTCGACGCGGCATGCCTCGGTGTAGTCGATCGTCGTCAGCGTGCGGCCGAGCACGCGGCAGATCTTCGCGATGCGCTGGCAATACGCGCCGTTGTTCGGCACGAGCACGTGGCCGTCGCGCGGCACGAGCGTGCCGATCGCCGCTTCGACCGAGAATGTGCCGCTACCCTGCAGCGGCACGCATTCGTGCGTGCCTTCGCCGTGCACGATCTGCAGGATGCGTTCGCGCAGCCGCGCGGTGATCGCGTTGAAGTCGCTGTCCCACGACCCCCAGTCGCGCAGCATCGCTTCGCGCGTGCGGTCGGAAGTCGTCAGCGGGCCGGGGGTGAGCAGGATGGGCTGGGCGGCGAGCGTCATGGTGTCTCCTTGATGAAGTCGGGACGTCACGGAAATACGTTGGGGGAATCAGCGGCGATGCGGGTTGCGCCACGCCTGCGTGCGGCGCAACAGGCCGTGCGACACGCACGCGAACAGCAGGCACGCGCACGACGACGTCGCGAGCACGAGCGTCGCCATCGCGGCGGCCGGGCCGATCTGGCCCGCATCGTCGAGGTTCAGGATTGCGACCGACGCGGGCTGCGTGTCCGGCGAATAGAGGAACGCGACCGCCGAGACGGTCGTCATCCCGTTCACGAACAGGTAGCGCGCGATCAGCAGGATCGCGGGCAGGCACACGGGCACGGTCACGCGCAGGAAGGTCTTGTAGAACGGCACCTTCAGCGACGCCGACACCGCTTCGAACTCGCTGTCGATCTGGCGCAGCGCGGTGACCGCGGTCAGGTGGCTCGACGAGTAGTAGTGGACGACGGTGACGATCGCGAGCAGCGCGAGCGACCCGTACAGCCCGTTCAGCGGATTGCCGGGCGCGTTGAACAGGAAGATGTAGCTGATGCCGAGCACGAGGCCCGGCACGCCCATCGGCAGGATCGCGCACAGGCTGATGAAGCCGCGCAGCCAGCGTGCGCCGCGGGTCTTCTCGATCAGGTAGGCACTGCCGAACACGATGATCGTGCCGCCGATCGCGACCGTGGCCGCCATCCGCAGGCTGTTCTTGTACGCGTCGAAGATGCCGCCCGCGATCAGGCCCATCTCGTAGTGCTGCAGCCCGAGGCGCATCTGGTACGGCCAGAACTTCACGAACGACGCGAACACCGAGATCCCGACCACCGCGACGAAGAACGCGCACACGACGCCGCAGTACGCGAGCATCGCGAGATCGAAGCCACGCGACGGCTTCGGCTGGTACGGCGTCGAGCGCGCGCCGAGCTGCGACTGCTGGCGGCGGCGGATGAAGAAGTCGATGCCGAACGCGATCAGCGCGGGAAACAGCAGCATCAGGCTCACGACCGCGCTGCGGTTGAAGTCCTGCAGCCCGATGATCAGCTTGTAGATGTCGGTCGACAGTACGTTGTACGAACCGCCGATCACGACCGGCACGCCGAAATCGTTGATGCACATCGTGAACGACACCATCGTCGCGCTGATCAGCCCGTATTTCGCGCCGGGCAGCGTGATCGTGAAGAACTTGCGCGTGCGGCTCGTGCCCATCGCGTCCGCCGCTTCGTAGAGCCGGCCGTCGGCGAGCGACAGCGCGGTCACGAGGATCATCAGCACGTGCGGGAACGACGCGTACACCATGCTCGCGACGATGCCCGGCAGCCCGTAGATCGAATGGCCGTGCAGCAGCGGCTTCAGCAGGCCCGCGTTGCCGAACCAGTAGATGAACGACACGGCGGACAACAGCGTCGGCGCGAGCAGCGGCAACAGCGCGATCGTGCGCGCCGCGTTCTTCAGCCGCATGCACGAGCGTGTCAGTGCATACGCGAACGTGAACGCCATCGGCACGACGATCGACGTGACGAGCGCGCCAACCGTCAGCGAATGCAGCATCGAGTGCAGCACGCCGCTGTCCTCGAGATACGCCGCGAAGTTGTGCAGGCCGACGAAATGCCCGTCCGCGTCGACGAAGCATTTCTGCACGACGAGCGCGAGCGGCAACAGCAGGAACAGCGACAGCAGCGCGGCCATCGCCAGCAACGCAAGCTGCGCGACGCGATCGTGCCAGTGGGTCAGCTGCCGCACGTCGGCAGGGGCGGGGGCGCCGCGGCGGCGCTCGGTCAGCACGGCGCTCATTGCAGTCGCTCCTTGGCGGACGAGAATACGCAGACATGCTCGCGGTCGAGCGCGAGATCGAAACGCGCGCCTTCGCGCAGGCCGGTGCGGTCGACTTCGTGGAACGACAGGTCGGCGACCACCTCCTGGCCGTCGAGCCCGTCAATGCGGAAGCTGACGCGACAGAACGCGCCGAGGAATTCGAGCTTCTCGACGCGGCCGCTCAACAGGTTGTCAGGCGTATCGCCTGGCACGTGAATGCGGAGGTCTTCCGGCCGCACGAAGACCGACACCGTCGAACCTTGCGCGGGACGCGCGTTGCCGCACCGGTAATCGAGCCCGATGCCGCCTGCGCGCAGCGTGCCGTCGTGCGTCACCTCGGCGGGTATCGTGTTGACCTTGCCGATGAAGTCGGCGACGAACGGCGACGCCGGCTGCCGGTAGATCTCGAGCGGCGTGCCGATCTGCTCGATCACGCCGTGGTTCATCACGACGATCCGGTCGGCCATCGACAGCGCCTCTTCCTGGTCGTGCGTGACCATGATCGTCGTCACGCCGAGCCGCTGCTGCAGCGCGCGGATCTCCTGGCGCAGCCGGACGCGCACGCGCGCATCGAGCGCGGACAGCGGCTCGTCGAGCAGCAGCAGGCCCGGCGACGTCGCGAGCGCGCGGGCGAGCGCGATGCGCTGCTGCTGGCCGCCTGACAACTGGTTCGGATGCTTGCGGTGGCTGTCGGGCAGGCCGACGAGCGCGAGCAGCGTGTGCACGCGCTCGTGGATCGCGTCGCGCTTCATCTTGCGGTTCACGAGCCCGTACGCGACGTTGTCGTAGACGGTGAGGTTCGGAAACAGCGCGTACGACTGGAACACGATCCCGTAGTCGCGCTGCTGCGGCGGCAGCCGCGAGATGTCGCGGCCGTCCTGCGAGATATGGCCGGCGCTCTGCGATTCGAGCCCGGCGATGATGCGCAGCAGGGTGGTTTTCCCGCAGCCGGACGGCCCCAGGAAGCAGATCATTTCGCCTTTCATCACGCTCAGGTTGATATCCCTGAGCACCTGCGTGTCGTTGTACCGCTTCTCGATGCGTTCTACGCTCAGATAAGGTGCCATGCGCGCCTCCACGCTGCGGGTGGCCCTGGGGCCGGGTTCGACGGTTGCAAGGTGGCGCAAGGCGGCCTGCATGGCCGCCTCGCTGCCGTTCGTGGCCTTACTGCTGCGCCTTCGCTCCGTAGCGCTTCTGCCAGGTATCGAGGATCGACTGACGGTTCTTCGCGGACCACGTGAAGTCGTTCTTCACGAGCAGGTCCGAGTAGTTGTCGGGGATGCCGGACAGCTTCTTCGCGATGCCCGGATACGCGACGATCGCCCACCAGCGCGCGGTGATCTCGTTCGCGTCCTTGCTCGCCATGAAGTCCGCGAGCTTCTTCGCGGCATCGGGCTGCTTCGTCGTCTTCATGATCGCGGTCGCTTCCATGTCCCAGCCGAGCCCTTCCTTCGGGAAGATCAGGTCGATCGGCGCGCCCTGCGCCTGCAGTTCGTGGCCGCGGAACTCGAACGAGATGCCGATCGGGAATTCGCCGGTGCCGGCGAGCGTGCAAGGCTTCGAGCCCGAGTGCACGTATTGCGCGACGTTCTTGTCGAGCGCGTCCATGAACTTCCAGCCACGGTCGTCGCCGAAGGTCTGCAGCCATGCGGTCACATCGAGGTAGCCGGTGCCGGACGACACGGGGCTCGGCATCACGATCGCGCCCTTGTAGACCGGCTTCGTCAGGTCCTCCCACGACGTCGGCTTCGGAATGTTCTTCGCCTGCGCGGCGACGCGGTTGTAGCAGATCGTCGCGCCCCACACGTCCATGCCGACCCAGTGCGGCGGCGTGTTCGCGTCGCTGTACTTGCGCGTGAGCTGGTCGAAGCCCTTCGGCGTGTACGGCATCAGCATCCCCTGCAGGTCGAGCAGCGTGAGGCTCGACGCGGCGAGGCCGAGCACGACGTCAGCACGCGGGTTGTTCTTCTCGGCGAGCAGCTTCGCGGTGACCGAGCCGGTCGAATCGCGCACCCAGCGAATCTCGATGTCAGGGTTCGCTTTCTCGAACGCGTCCTTGTAGGGCTTCATCGCTTCGTCTTCCAGCGCGGTGTAGACGAGCAGCGACGTCTTCGCGTGCGCCGCTTGCGCGACACCCAGCGCGACCGTGACGACCGACGCGACGAGCGCGCAACGGGCTGCGCCTGCTGCCCACGACTTGAAACGCTTGCTTACCGGCACTTCGTTCATCTTCAGACCCCTTGACTGTGGTGCCGCGGTACGCGGCGGATGAGTGGTGACCAGCCCTCTTCTCGCAACCGTATTTTGCTTTCTGTTCTCTGCATGTTGTTGACAATCTACAAATCATCCATTTTAATGTCAAGCTTGGAAAACACCCCCATCGGCGCGGCGCGGGCGCCGACGACTCAACCCCTCTTCGAACCGAAAGGACTGAACGTCATGACTGAAACGCCTGTATCCGTGGAAGTGAACGGCCGCCGCTACAACTGGATGAGCCGGCCCGTGGTGGTCGTCTGCGTCGACGGCTGCGCCTATGAATATCTGGAGATGGCCGCCGAGGCCGGCGTTGCGCCGTTCCTGCGCACGCTGCTGAAGCCCGGCACCGCATTGAAGGGCGAGTGCGTGGTGCCGAGCTTCACGAACCCGAACAACCTGTCGATCGTGACAGGCGTGCCGCCGTCGGTGCATGGGATAAGCGGCAATTACTTCTACGATCGCGACAGCGGCACCGAGGTGCTGATGAACGACCCGAAGTACCTCGTCGCGCCGACGGTGCTCGCGACGTTCGCCGAACAGGGCGCGCGCGTCGCGGTGGTGACCGCGAAGGACAAGCTGCGCCGCCTGCTCGGCAAGGGGCTGAAGGGCATCTGCTTCTCGTCGGAGAAGGCCGACGAGGCGACCGTCGAGGAAAACGGCATCGACAACGTGCTCGAGCTGGTCGGCAAGCCGGTGCCGAGCGTGTACAGCGCGGATCTGTCGGAATTCGTGTTCGCGGCCGGCGTGCGCCTGCTCGAGACGCGCCCGATCGACCTGATGTACCTGTCGACGACCGACTACGTGCAGCACAAGTGCGCGCCCGGCACGCCCGGCGCGAACGCGTTCTACGAGATGATGGACAAGTACCTGCAGCGGCTCGACGAGCTCGGCGCGATCGTCGCGATCACGGCCGATCACGGGATGAACGACAAGCACGACGACGCAGGCGAGCCGAACGTGATCTACCTGCAGGAGCTGTTCGACGACTCGCTCGGCGAAGACGTGGCGCGCGTGATCCTGCCGATCACCGATCCGTACGTCGTGCACCACGGCGCACTCGGTTCGTTCGCGACCGTCTACGTGCCCGATACTGCCGATGTCGACGCGCTGCGCGCGCGGCTCGCGGCCGTCGACGGCATCGAGGTCGTGCTGACGCGCACCGAAGGCTGCGCACGCTTCGAGCTGCCGCCGGACCGGATGGGTGACCTGATCGTGATCTCGAAGCAGCACGTGGTGCTCGGCACGCGGTCCGTCAAGCACGACCTGTCGGGCCTCGACGTGCCGCTGCGCTCGCACGGCGGGATCTCCGAGCAGATCGTGCCGCTGATCTTCAGCAAGCCGGTCGCTGCCGACGTGACCCGCCGCGCGCGGCTGCGCAACTTCGACATCCTCGACATCGCGCTCAATCATCTTCAGTGATGCGAACGAATCCGGAAGGAGACTCATCCATGAACGCCATTGCAGCATCGACGAATGTCAGCGAGATCCGTCACGAGGCATTGCGGATCGACGGCGAACGGATCCATCGCGATGAAGTGATCGACGTGCGCAATCCGTATGACGGCTCGCTCGTCGGCACCGTGCCGAAGGCAACGCTCGACGACGTGCGGCGCGCGTTCGCCGTGGCGCGCGCGTACCGGCCGACGCTGACACGCCATGATCGCGCGGCGATCCTGCGTCGTGCAGCCGACATCGTGCGGGCGCGCACCGCCGAGATCGCGGCGCTGATCACCGCCGAAGCCGGGCTGTGCCTGAAGGACTCGACGTACGAGGCCGGCCGCGTCGCGGACGTGCTGACGTTCGGCGCGGGCGAAGTGCTGAAGGACGACGGGCAGATCTTTTCATGCGATTTGACGCCGCACGGCAAGAAGCGCCGCGTGTACACGCAGCGCGAGCCGCTGCTCGGCGTGATCTCGGCGATCACGCCGTTCAACCACCCGATGAACCAGGTCGCGCACAAGGTCGTGCCGTCGGTCGCGACCAACAACCGGATCGTCGTGAAGCCGTCGGAGAAGGTGCCGCTGTCGTGCTACCTGTTCGCGGACATCCTGTATGAGGCGGGCCTGCCGCCGCAGATGCTGCAGGTCGTCACCGGCGACCCGAAGGAGATCGCCGACGAGCTGATCACGAACCCCGCGATCGACCTGATCACGTTCACGGGCGGCGTATCGATCGGCAAGTCGATCGCGTCGCGGATGGGTTATCGGCGCGCGGTGCTCGAACTCGGCGGCAACGATCCGATCATCGTGATGGAAGATGCGGATCTCGACGAGGCGAGCACGCTCGCGGTGTCGGGCTCGTACAAGAACTCCGGGCAACGCTGCACCGCGATCAAGCGGATGCTCGTGCACGAGTCGGTGGCCGATCGCTTCACCGAGCTGGTGGTCGAGAAGACGCGCGCGTGGACGTACGGCAACCCCGCCGATCCGTCGGTCGACATGGGCACGGTGATCGACGAGGCCGCCGCGCGGTTCTGCGAGCAGCAGGTGAACGATGCGATCGCGCGCGGCGCGCGGCTGCTGGTGGGCAACGTGCGCGATGGCGCGCTGTACGCGCCGACCGTCGTCGACCGCGTGACGCCCGACATGCCGCTCGTGAAGTACGAGACGTTCGGGCCCGTGTCGCCGATCATGCGCTTCAAGGACATCGACGAAGCGATCAGGATGTCGAACAGCACCGACTACGCGCTGTCGTCGTCGATCTGCACGAACCGCTTCGACACCATCACGCGCTTCATCACCGAGCTGGAAGTGGGGAGCGTGAACGTGCGCGAAGTGCCCGGGTATCGGCTCGAACTGACGCCGTTCGGTGGCGTGAAGGATTCGGGGCTCGGCTACAAGGAAGGCGTGCAGGAAGCGATGAAGAGCTTCACGAATACGAAGACGTATTCGCTGCCGTGGTGAGCGGGTAATCGGTTAAGCGGGAGGTAACGCGAACGCGCCGGCTGTCAGGCCGGCGCGGTTCGTGTGCGGGCGGGTGGGCGTGCGGTCGCAATGGCCGCGCGCGCGAAATCAATCGTCTTCGTCGTCGTGGTGATGATGCCAGCCGCGATGCCAGCCGCGGTCGTGCCATTCGCGGCGATAGCGGTAACCGCCGTAATACGGTCCGTAGTAGACCGGTGCCGGCTGGTACACCACTGGCGGCGGCGGTTCGTAGTAGACCGGCGGCGGCGCCTCGATCACAGGTCCCGGCACGCCCAGGTACACGCCGATGTCGGTGTGCGCGAACGCGCTTGCCGACAGGCAGGCAGTCACGACGCCGACGGCGCCGGACAACAGGACTCGCTTCATTTTCCTTCGCTCCGTTCGCGGCCGTACCGGCTCGCGAGCAATCAGTTCACGTTGGCTCAATGGTACGTAGCGCGTGCGCGGCGGGTGATACCGCGTTGTCGCTTTTGTAACGGACGGTAACGGGTCGTGATGGGGCGCGCGACGGGCAAGGGAGGGCGTGTCGCGTCGCGTTTTCGTATGGAGAATCAGTGACTCCGATGGCGGAGCGCTCAACGGAAGGTATCGATAGCCGCACGCAGATTCGCTGTTGCGCCGGAGCAGATCCAAAATCCGGATCGACGGGGCATGAACTTGAGGGGCGATACGGCCTGTTCGATGCGTCGAGTCCACTTCGCAGCGAAAAGCCCTGCGGTTGCCAGACTCATAAGTGAGTCGGCAACCGCAATCGGAAACAGAACGCACGCATCGAGCAGAGCCGTATAGCGTACGTGGCCGGCCATGTCAGTAATCCAAACCCAGTTCGTGGGCGTTTTCCGCCAACCGATCCAGCGCAGCTACTTGCTTTTCGCGCATTTGACGCGCGTAGGCGACGAGATCCTCAAATGCGATCCGGCGATGCGTTCCGACCATACGATGCTTGAGCCTGCCAGCCTCTATTTCCTTGATCACAAAGGGACGCGACACGTTGAGGAAGTTGGCGGCTTCCACAGTCGTGAATTCGCGGTCCGCTGGAACGAGGGTGATCGGGCTCCCCTCACTCATGGCTCCGAGCAATTGCCCAATGAGTTTCAGTGATGCCGGCGGGAGGGCAATGGATGGATGTTCGCCGGTATCCGTCGTCAGGGTAATTTGCGCCGCGCGCGAATGATCCAATGCCTCCATGATGCAGCGTTGTGCAACACGGGCCATCTCAAGATCCCTCTCCGTCATCGGCGGTGGCGCCATCTCCCGAATCCGCTCTACGGTGCGCATATAGGCCTCTCTACAAAGTTCAAAACCAGATAAGCGCTACGCTTGCTATCGTGTGCGCGATAGCAAGCGCAGCGCTTATCTGCATTAAGTGCAATAAATGCAATAAGTGAACAATGGCGTTTGCGCGTCGTGCCGGCCGCCGGGGTGCTCGAGCGAGCAGGTGGAAAAATCTGCGCCTTCGATTGGCGCGGGGCTGACGATTTGCCCGGACGCTCAGGGTTGAGGCGACTGACCGGAAATTCCCCGGCCAAAGCAAAAAGCCCGGTCAGCTTTCGCTAACCGGGCTTCGGAATTCCTGGTGGGGCGTGAGTGACTCGAACACTCGACCTACGGATTAAGAGTCCGCTGCTCTACCAACTGAGCTAACGCCCCCAACAGAAGTGAAATTATGCACGGGTTTTTTACGGCTGGCAAGCCCTTTCTGCGAATTTCTCAAAAATATTTCGTCATCGACGTGCGGAGCGGTTGGAGGCGCTGCCGGGCATCGCAGTTGCCGCGCTCCCGGTATGATGACGTCCACGCTTGTTGCGCGGCGGTCGCGCAACATTTCCTGGACATTCGAAGATGGACGAAAATGCAGTCCGCGAATTGCTGGACCGGTTGCTGGCCCCGTGGGTCCGCTCGCTCGGTCTGGTGCCCGTATCGATCGCCGACGACAGCGTTACGCTGCGTTTGCCTTTTTCCGGTGAATTCCGCCACTCCGGCGGCGTGATCTGCGGCCAGGTGTTCACGGCCGCTGCCGATACCGCGATGGTGGTCGCGATCTCGTCCGTGCTCGGCGAGTTCCGGCCGATGACGACGGTGTCGCTGAACACGAACTTCATGCGCCCGGTGCGCAAGGGTGACGTGCTCGTCACCGCGCGCGTGCTGCGGATGGGCCGCAACCTGGTGTTCGGCGAGGTCGAGCTGTTCGACGAAGACGGCAAGATGGCCGTTCACGCGACGTCGACCTACGCACTCATCAGCTGAGCGTCGCGCGATGTTCGACCAGGTCGTGTTCGCCGGCGGCGGCAACCGCTGCTGGTGGCAGGCAGGCTTCTGGGACGTCGCGCAGCCCGCGCTCGCGTTGCGGCCGCGCGTGATCACCGGCATCTCGGCCGGCGCCGCGACGGCCTGCATGCTGTATACGCGCGACGCCGCGTGGGTGATGCGCTATTACGAACAGGCGCTGCGCCACAACCGGAAGAACGCGTACTGGGGCAACCTGTTCGGCCGCGAGCCGGTGTTTCCGCATTACCGGATCTACCGGCAGGCGCTGCTCGACATCTACGGCGAGCCGTTCGCGAAACTCCATGACGCGCCCGAGATTCGCATCGGCGTGTCGCATGTGCCGCGCTGGCTCGGCGCGCGCAGCGCGGTCGCGGCGGGCCTTGTCGCGTACAACATCGAGAAGTATGTGCGCAAGACGCTGCATCCGACGCTCGGCCGCACGCTCGGATTCCGGCCGGAATTCGTGCGCGCACAGGCGTGCGCGCGGGTCGAGGAACTGGCCGACCTGATCCTGCAGTCGTCGTGCACGCCGCCGTTTACGCCGGTCTTGCGGCGCAACGGCCGGCCGGTGCTCGATGGCGGGATGGTCGACAACGTGCCGGTCGACGCGCTCGACGCGTCGCCGGGGCACGTGCTGGTGCTCGTCACACGGCTGTACCCGCGTCCGCAGATGTTCACGGTCGCGCACGGCGACCAGCAGCGCCTGTACGTGCAGCCGTCGAGCAAGGTGCCGATTTCGAGCTGGGACTATACGAACCCGTCGCAGATGCGGCACGCGTACGATCTCGGCCGGCGCGACGGCGAGCATTTCCTGACCCGCGTCGCCGCGATGACGCGCGGGCCGGTCGGCTGACGATGCGGCCGCAGTGGCTGCCGTGGCCGCAGTGACCGATCGGCCGCGGCAGGCGCGGCCGGGAGGTGGTCAGCGCTTGCGGATCGGGGTCAGCGCTTCCGGGTTGGCGACGTTCGACATGTCGCCCTGGTCGAATGCGAGGATGTTCCTGAATGCCGCGCTGAAGTACAGCTCGTAGCTTTCGCGTTCGACGTAGCCGATGTGCGGCGTGCAGATCACGTTCTCCATCCGCAGCAGGCTGTAGCCCTGCAGGATCGGCTCGCTCTCGAACACGTCGATCGCGACCATCCCCGGCCGGTTGTGCGACAGCGCGTTGACGAGCGCATTCTCCTCGAGCAGTTCGGCGCGGCTCGTGTTGACGAGCAGCGACGTCGGCTTCATCCGCATCAGGTCGTCCTGCTTGACGATCCCGCGTGTGTCGTCGTGCAGGCGCAGGTGCAGCGACAGCACGTCGCTCTGTTCGAACAGCGCCTCGCGGCTGTCGGCCGCGGTGTAGCCGTCCGCGCGTGCCGCCTCGAGCGAGTGTTCGCGGCCCCAGACCAGCACGTTCATCCCGAACGCCTTGCCGTAGCCGGCAACGATCCGGCCGATCTTCCCGTACCCCCAGATGCCGAGCGTCTGGCCGCGCAGCACCTGGCCGAGGCCGAAGTTCGGCGGCATTGCCGACGTCTTCAGGCCCGACTGCTGCCACGCGCCCTGTTTCAGGTTCGCGACGTACTGCGGAATCCGGCGCTGCGCGGCCATGATCAACGCCCAGGTCAGCTCGGCGGGCGCGATCGGCGAGCCCGACCCTTCGAGCACCGCGATGCCGCGCTCGGTGCACGCCTCGAGATCGATGTGGGTCCCGATGCGGCCGGTCTGGCTGATCATGCGCAAATGCGGCAACTTGGAGAGCAGTTGCGACGAGATCGGCGTGCGTTCGCGAATCAGCACGAGCGCTTCGACTTCCGCCAGCCGGCTGGCGAGCTGTCCCAGGCCGCGTACCGTGTTGTTGAAGACCTTCACGTCGTGGTCGGCGAGCATCTGGAAGCAGTTCAGCTTGCGGACGGCGTCCTGGTAGTCGTCGAGGATGGCAATTTTCATGGTGAGCGGAAGTCGCGCGTTGAATCAGGGGCAGTGACGGCGCGTCGCGCATCGTTCCCGCCCGGTCGGGGCCGACATGATGCTATGCAGAGCGGCCGCGTGGTGTCTTTTTAACAGGTTGTTACGCCCCGCCGCAATTGGCGCCAAGCCTGCCCCGGCGCAGGTTTCGCGCGGCCGGGCGCCGCCGCGATGCCGTGTCGCATCAAGCACGTCCTTTCTGAATCCGCCACTTCATCGACGAGGTTCACCCGATTGTTGCTTCGATCAGAATAATTAGATCAATTATCCGCGTAACCCGAGGAAAATTGACGGTTTTTTTCGGATTTGGGGGGCTTGGTCAGCAACTCTGCATCAATTCCGCTGTCGTAGGAGAATTACGCATTTGCTAGATCTTTTTGAAGCAGTAACAGCGGCAGGAGTCGTTAATGGATCATTTGCAGTCGATGCGAGTGTTCGTCAAGGTTGCGGATCTCGGCAGTTTCGCGCGGGCCGCGAGTGCAATGGATATCTCCAACGCGGTTGCGACACGTCACGTCGCCGATCTGGAAGGCCGTCTCGGCACGCGCTTGCTCAATCGCACCACGCGCAGCCTCTCGCTGACGGAGTCCGGTCAGGTCTATCTGGAACGCGCGCGCCAGATCCTCGATGAACTCGAGGATGTCGAGCAGATGGTCGTCGCGCGCAATCACGAGCCGGTCGGCACGCTGCGCATCGTCGCGCCAGTCGTGTTCGGCCTGCATAACCTCGCCCCCGTGCTGAAGTCCTACACCGAGAACTTCCCGAAAGTCGTGCCGGATCTGACGCTGGTCGACCGGCAGGTCGATCTCGTCGAGGAAGGCTTCGACGTCGGCATCGTGGTCACGCGCCAGATGCGCAGCGCGAGCATCGTCACGCGGCGGCTCACCACCGGCTGCATGACCGTCTGCGCGACGCCGAGCTATCTGGAAAAGCACGGCGTGCCGACCCAACCGGAGCAGCTCGCAGAGCACCCGAGCCTGAGCCTGCCGACCGAATACTGGGGCGACGAGCGGGTGTTTACGGGGCCGGATGGCGAAGTGCGGGTGCGGCCGACCAACGTGATCGTCGCGAACAACACCGCGATGCTGCGCCAGTTCGCGCTGCTCGGCATGGGTGTCGCGATCCTGCCGAGCTACCTGATCGGCAGCGACATCGCGCGCGGCGCGCTCGTGCGGCTACTGCCCGATTTCCGCCTGCCGCAAGTCGAGATCAACATCGCGTACCCGAGCCGGCGTCATCTGCCGGCCAAGGTGCGGACCTTCATCGACCACCTCGTCGAGCATTTCAGCCATTCGACCGATGCGATGATGGGTGAGCAATGGGCGGCGCAGGGGGTTGCGACCGCGCCGATCGGCGTCGAGACGCGCGCCGAGCAGCCGGAAGGGGCCGACCCGAAGCTGTCGCCGCGCCTGCCGCGTTCGCCGCGCCCGCGAGTTGCGGTGCCGTCACCGCTTTGATGCTGGGCGGCGTCGGGCGGTGAACGAACCGCCTGCACGCGCCGGCACAATAAAAACGCGGATCAAGAAGCATCTGCACAATAAAAAACGCGGATCGAGCAATCGATCCGCGTTTTTCTATGGCTGGCCCGGCTGCACGCACCGGGCTGGCGCATGCAGCCGCATGCAGCCATATTACGAGCCGGTCTTGCGCGTCGTCGTCTTGCGGGCGGCGGTCTTGCGAGCCGGTGCCGGTTTCTCTTCTGCGCCTTCTGTCACCGCTTCCGCTTCCTTCGTCGCGGATTTTGCGGTCTTCTTCGCGGCAGCCGCCTTCGGCTCCTTCTTCTCGAATTCGAAGCCGATCTTGCCGTCCGGCTGCTTCACGAGATACGCCTTGAAGTTGCGGCCCGTACGCGACGACTTGAAGTTCGGCAACAGGTCGGTGCGGCCGTCGGCGAGCAGCTTGCCCATTTGCTCGCGAGTGATTTCCTGCTGCAGGATCACCTTGCCCGAGCGGAAGTCGCAAGTCTTCGGGTTCGCAACCGAGTGCTCGCACACGTAGCTCATCCCGTGCTCGAACACGCGGCCCTTGCACTTCGGGCATGCGCCGACCGGCTCCTGCGCGGAGAAGTCCGGCGCTTCGCCTTCCTCGCCGCCCTGATCCTGGCCGAAATCGAACTCGAGCTTGTAGTTCTTCGTTTCGTCGTCGAACGACAGCTTCAGGATCGCCGAGAACGGGCGGCCCATCTTGCTGCGGAACCCGGACAGCGGGCCGATCGTCTTCTCCCGCAGCAGCTCCTCGACTTCCGCGATCTCGAACTGCCGGCTGCCCGGGATCTTCGAGATCGAGAACTCGCACTTCGTGCACGCGAAGCGGCGGTAATTTTCCTTCACCTGGCCGCCGCAGTTCGGGCACGGCGTCTCGAGCGTCGCGTAGTCGCCGGGGATCGTGTCGGAATCGTATTCCTTCGCACGCTTGACGATCTGCTGCGTCATGCGGGCGATTTCCTGCATGAACGCGTCGCGCCCGAGGTTGCCGCGCTCCATCTGCGACAGCTTGTATTCCCATTCGCCGGTGAGCTCCGGCGCGGTCAGTTCCTTCACGCCGAGCCCGCGCAGCAGCGTCATCAGCTGGAAGGCCTTCGCGGTCGGGATCAGTTCGCGGCCTTCGCGCACGAGGTATTTCTCGCCGAGCAGGCCTTCGATGATCGCCGCGCGCGTGGCCGGCGTGCCGAGCCCCTTCGCGGCCATCGCCTCGCGCAGCTCGTCGTCCTCGACCAGCTTGCCCGCGCCTTCCATCGCGGAGAGCAGCGTCGCTTCCGAGTAGCGCGCGGGCGGTTTTGTCACGAGCGCGACCGCAGCAATCTCGTCCGTCTTCACCTTCTCGTTCTTCTGCACCGGCACGAGGTTCGCGTCCGCGCCTTCGGCGTCGCGGCCGTACACCTGCAGCCAGCCCGGCTCGACGAGCACCTTGCCTTCGGTCTTGAAGGTATGGCCGACCACCTCGGTAATCCGGGTCGTGACCTTGTATTCCGCGGCCGGGAAGAACACGGCGAGGAAGCGCTTCACGACCATGTCGTACAGCTTCTGCTCGGGCTCGGACAGCGATTTCGGCGCCTGCAGCGTCGGGATGATGGCGAAGTGGTCGCTGATCTTCGAGTTGTCGAAGATCCGCTTGTTCGGCTTCACCCAGCCCTTGTCGAGCACCTGCTTCGCATGCGGCAGGTAGTTGTGGCTCTCCTTGAGCATCTCGAGCGTCGACTGGACCGTCGCGATGTAGTCTTCCGGCAGCGCGCGCGCGTCGGTACGCGGGTAGGTCAGCACCTTGTGCTTTTCATACAGCGCCTGCGCGAGGCCGAGCGTGTTCTTCGCGGAGAAGCCGAAGCGGCTGTTTGCCTCGCGCTGCAGGCTCGTCAGGTCGAACAGCAGCGGCGACAGCTGCGTCGACGGCTTCGATTCCTCGCTGACCGTGCCGATCTGGTCGCGGCAGGCCGCGACGATGGTCTCGGCGGCGGGCAGGCTCCAGAGCCGCGAGTCGCGCTTTTCCGGATCGAATTCGTCGCGCTTGAATTTCGGGTCGAACCACTTGCCTTCGTAGAAGCCGCCCGCGCACGCGAACTCCGCCTTCACTTCCCAGTAGTCGCGCGGGACGAAGCGGCGGATTTTCTCTTCACGTTCTACGACGATCGACAGCGTTGGCGTCTGAACGCGGCCGACCGTGGTCAGGAAGAACCCGCCGCCCTTGCTGTTGAACGCGGTCATCGCGCGGGTGCCGTTGATCCCGACGAGCCAGTCCGCTTCCGAGCGGCAGCGGGCGGCATCGGCGAGCGGCTGCATGTCCGAATCGCTGCGCAGGTGCGCGAAGCCGTCGCGGATCGCCTGCGGGGTCATCGACTGCAGCCACAGACGCTGGACCGGCTGCTTCGCCTTCGCGTGCTGCACGATCAGGCGGAAGATCAGCTCGCCCTCGCGCCCCGCGTCACATGCGTTGATCAGCTGGTCGACGTCCTTGCGCTTCATCAGCTTGGTCAGCACCTTGAGGCGCGACTCGCTCTTCGCGATCGGATTCAGGTCGAAATGCGGCGGAATGACGGGCAGGTGCGCGAAGCTCCACTTGCCGCGCTTGACCTCGTATTCCTCCGGGGCAGCGATTTCCAGCAGGTGGCCGACTGCGGACGACAGGACGTACTCGTCGCTCTCGTAGTATTCGTCATGCTTGGTAAAGCCACCCAAAGCGCGCGCGATGTCGTTCGCGACAGAAGGCTTTTCCGCAATGATCAGAGCTTTGGACATGACTGTGTGTGTTGGTAGACCGGGTTTGCCGGTTGTGGGTCCCTTTTACGACGGCTTTATAGCACACGGCGCCGTGACGGCGGCTCGGCGTGCAAAAAGCGGCTCATCATAGTGGGGGGCCGTGACGGCGGCAAGCATGCGGCGCGGCGGGATGCGCTTTCGTGCGAAATACCGCTGCGCGGGCATGCGGCTCAGGCCTCGACGTTCAGGATGTTGCGCAATTTGGGTGCGTGCGGCACGCCCGGCAGCGCGGTCAGGTCGGACAGCATCCGGTCGACGATGGCCGCGTGCGGCAGCACCGTGCCGAAGAAGCGCGCGGCGTTGGCGTCCTCGATCAGGATCGTCGGGAAATTCTCGACGTCGAGATCGTCGAGCTGGTCGGCATGCGTTTCGATGTCGATCCACGCGAAGCACATGTCGGGATGCGCGTCGGCGAGCAGGTCGAAGGCCGTACGGTAGTCGCGGCACGTGCCGCACCATTCGGCGCACAGGCAGGCGACGAGCAGCGTATCGGGATCGCGCAGGCGCTCGGCGATACGATCCGCGTCGGTGTCGAGATTCAGCGCGGGCATGGGTTTCCTTGCAGGTCGGCGGGCGGCGCGGCCGCCCCTATGCGCGGGAATGTAGCACGCCGCGCGCGGGCGGGGTGGCCGCCGCGTCGAGCCGGGCAAAGCGGCCGCCCGGCAGGCTGGCGACGCGGCCGGCCAGTTCGAGCGCGAGAAGCGCGCAGTGGAGTGCGTCGTCGGACAGGCCGCTGTGCTCGGCCAGCCACTCGTAGGTAACGGGGCCATACCCCAGTGCAGCGAGGACGAGTTGCTCGGTTTTGTCGCACAAGGCGGGGGTGGCGGACGGGGTCGTGCCGCCATTGGTGCCGGCATGCGCGGGGGAGTTTGTATTGGCTACGGAGACCAGGTTTGACTCCGCGCCGGCATTTTTGCCTTCGTTATCGACGGTGCTCACGCCCGCGCCAACGGCGCCGGCATCGCCAGATGAACCGACGGCTGTTGTGGCACCCGTTTCCGCGTTGCCCGGTGCGTCGCGTGACCATTCGCTCGGCCCGTATTCGTCGAGAACGTCGCTGGGCGTCGCGGTGAGCTTCGCGCCGTCGCGGATCAGCGCGTGACATCCCTGTGCGAGCGGTGCATGGATCGAACCCGGCACCGCGAACACGTCGCGCCCCATTTCGTTCGCGAGCCGTGCGGTGATCAGCGAGCCGGAGCGCGGCGCGGCCTCGACGACGAGCACGCCGCTCGCCAGCGCGGCGATCAGCCGGTTGCGCTGCGGAAAGTGCGATGCGCGGCCCGGCGTGCCGAGCCGCCATTCCGACACGATCGCGCCGTGTGCGGCGATTTCGTGCGCGAGCGCGCGATGCCGCGCCGGGTAGACGAGGTCGGCGCCGGTGCCGATCACCGCGAGGGTGCCCGACCGTCCGTCCAGCCCGCCCCGGTGCGCGGCGCCGTCGATACCGAGTGCGAGCCCGGAAATGATCGCGAGCCCCGCGTCGGACAGCACGCGAGCGAAGCGCGTCGCATCGGCGAGCCCCTGCGGCGTCGCGTGGCGGCTGCCGACGATTGCGATACTGCGCGCGTGCAGAAGCGCAACCCGGCCCTTTACATATAGCAGCGGCGGTGGATCGTGCAGGTCGAGGAGCCGCGGCGGGTAGGCCGGGTCGCCGAGCGTGACGATGCGGTTGCCTGGCGCATCGAGCCATGCGAGCGTCGCGTCGGTGCGCGCGTCGAGATCGTCCCGCAGGCTGTCCCGCACCGCTTGTGCGGCCGCCGGGCTGCTCGCGGCGGCGAGCGCGTCGTCCGGGGCATCGAGCAGCGCGGCCGGCGAGCCGAACGCATTGAGCAAGACGCGCAGCACGGCGGGCGTCAGGCCGGGCGCGTCCGCGAGCCGCAGCCATGCGCGCAGTTCGGCCACGCTCAGCGCTTGCGGCGACATGAGAGCCCCGTCGAGCGCAGCGGCCAGCGAGCCGCGTGTCGCCATGTTAAAATTTTCATCATCCGAAATAACACGAGAGGCCGCGCGCAGGCGTGCGGCCGGTTGCAGGAGGCGCGATCCGCGAGCGTTGATACACCGCAGATCCGCCTCATCTTCTTTGCATCCTGGCGGCTGCGCCAGCTGGCCGGATGGCCGACGCGACGAGCCGCCCCACCGATTACCGAACGCCATGGCTTTGCTCAACATTCTTCATTACCCCGACAAGCGGCTGCACAAGGTCGCCAAGCCGGTCGACCAGGTCGACGACCGGATCCGCAAGCTCGTCGCCGACATGGCCGAGACCATGTATGCGGCGCCGGGCATCGGCCTTGCCGCGACGCAGGTCGACGTGCACGAGCGCGTGATCGTGATCGACGTCTCCGAGGACAAGAGCGAACTGCGCGCCTTCATCAATCCCGAGATCGTCTGGTCGAGCGACGAGAAGAAGATCTACGAGGAAGGGTGCCTGTCGGTGCCCGGTGTCTACGACGAAGTCGAGCGTCCGGACCACGTGCGCGTGCGCGCGCTCAATGAAAAGGGCGAGACGTTCGAGCTCGACTGCGAGGGCCTGCTGGCCGTATGCGTGCAGCACGAGATGGATCACCTGATGGGCCGCGTGTTCGTCGAATACCTATCGACGCTCAAGCAGAGCCGCATCAAGTCGAAGATGAAGAAACTCGAACGCGCGATGTAACGCGCGTCCGCCCTGCCTGATCCCGATCGTTGTCATGACACATTCGTTGCGCGTCATTTTTGCCGGCACGCCGGAATTCGCCGCGGCCGCACTCGCCGCGATCCACGCGGCCGGATTTCCGGTGCCGCTCGTCCTCACGCAGCCGGACCGCCCCGCCGGGCGCGGGATGAAGCTGCAGGCGAGCGCCGTGAAGCGCCATGCCGTCGAGCATGGCATGCCCGTCGCCCAGCCGCCGTCGCTGCGCCGCGCGGGCAAGTATCCGGCCGAGGCGGCCGAAGCGATCGAGCTGTTGCGCGCGACCCCGCACGACGTGATGGTGGTCGCCGCCTACGGCCTGCTGCTGCCACAGGAGGTGCTCGACATTCCGCGCCACGGCTGCATCAACATCCACGCATCGTTGCTGCCGCGCTGGCGCGGCGCGGCGCCGATCCATCGCGCGATCGAGGCGGGCGATGCGGAGACGGGCGTCACGCTGATGCAGATGGATGCCGGGCTCGATACCGGCGCGATGCTGCACGAAGCGCGCGTCGCGATTGCGCCCGACGACACGACCGCGACGCTGCATGACAAGCTCGCCGCCGAAGGCGCGCGGCTCATCGTCGATGCGCTGGTGCAGCTCGAACGCACCGGCAGCCTGCCGTCGACGCCGCAGCCGGCCGACGGCGTGACCTATGCGGAAAAGATCGGCAAGCACGAGGCCGCGCTCGACTGGCTCAAGCCCGCGGACGTGCTGGCGCGCCAGGTGCGCGCGTTCGACCCGTTTCCGGGCGGCGTCGCGACGCTCGACGGCGCG